>JAHWKN010000001.1 GCA_019347875.1 Candidatus Parcubacteria bacterium | reverse complement strand
TAGGGACGAGTTCCGCAGGCCCGGCCTTTTGCGGGCTGGATGGCTTGGAGTGAGCGACCTACTCGGCAGTTTTGGCTACCTTTTGCTGACAAAAGGTAGAAGAGGGAGGTTTAGGGAGAGGTTAGGAGGGGTAGACGGTAAGGCCCGCTGCGACAGAGGGGTTGGCGGTAGCTAAATTAACCCGCATGCTCTAACAAAGCAACAGCCAGCCACACCACCCCCGCGCCGGTAAACAGCAGCAGCGTCTCGGCGGCGGCAAAGTTTTTTTCGTGACTGTGGTGAATTTCGGGGATCAAGTCGGAGGCGGCGATGTAAATAAAGAACCCGGCGGTGAGCGCCAAAAAGATCGGCAGCACGCCCTCGATCTGCCCGCCGACGTAGTACGTCAAGACGGCGCCTACTAACGCTACCAAGGCGCTTAGCACATTCACTAGCAGCGTCTTACCGCGCGACAACCCTTTTTGCAGCAGCACACCAAAGTCGCCGATCTCTTGGGGGATTTCGTGAGCCGCCACCGCCAACGTGGTGACCATACCCAGACGAATGTCGGTCATAAAGGTAGCGGCGATGACGATGCCATCAACAAAGTTGTGAACGGTATCGCCCAAAATAATCAGCGGCACGGTAGCGTCGTGAGCATGATCTTCGGCTTTGGGGTGATGGTGAAACCAGTGGATGGTGCGCTCCAGCAAGTAAAAGACGATGATGCCGCCGAGCGTCCAGGCAAAAACGTTAACGTCCTCGCCGGCGGTCTCAACCGCCTCCGGCAACAGGTCAAAAAACACCGCACCCAAAAAGGCCCCGGCCGCGAAGGCCGAAATCAAGTGAGCGGCCCGGCTGGCTACGCGCTTGCTTAGAATCAGCAGTACCCCGCCGACCAGCGACACCAGACTGCCCAGCAACGTGAACACTAATATGTACTGTAGCGTAGTCATAAATTCCTATTGCAGTATAAGCAGCCTACAAGCTTTGTGCAACTTATTCGCATATGCAACTAAAGCTGCTATACTGCCCTCATGCAAAAAGAAACTATTTTCGCCGGGCGCCTGCGCCAAGCCGGTGAGCGCATCAGCTCCCCAAGGCTGGCGATTTTCCGGATGCTGGTGCGTAAGGGGCCGATTTATGTTCCCCGGCTAGTCGAGACGATGGAGCGCTCGGCCATCGACTCGGCTACTACCTACCGCAGCATCAAACTGTTCCGGGAACTGGGTATCATCCGCGACATCGTCGCCGGGGGTAAAAGGCTAGTGGAGCTAAGCGACGACTACGAGGGGCACCACCATCACTTCTGGTGTCGCCGCTGTGGCAGCCTGATCGATTTCGACAGCGCCGCAATCGAAAAAAGCCTGGTTCGGGTAGCGGCTGATCTGGGCGTCACCATCAGCTCCCATCAGCTGGAAATCAGCGGCCTGTGCGCCCGGTGCCGGACAGACAGCCAGTGACCGCTTCGGGGAGAGCCTAATGCTATATAATGTCCCAATGATCGTGAAAGCTGCCCTCCTCTTATTCCGCACGCGCGATGACACCAAGCAGTTGATGTTTGTGAGGGCTTTTGGCAGGCCTCACTTTGTTTTTCCAGGAGGTAAGCAAGAAGCCGGCGAAACCATAGAGCAGGCTTTGCGGCGCGAGCTGGAGGAAGAACTAAGAACTAAGGCCAAGGACATACACCCGCTAGGAATCGTCGAAGGTAACACTCCCGACGGGAGGCCTCTCCAGATGCATCTTTACTCCGCCGTTTTACTGAATGAGCCGCAGCCAAGCTCTGAGATTGAAAAAATCGTTTGGATGAGCCAAGAAGAAGCCCTTACCCAGTCTGCAGCCATGACTCCGATGACGCTTGAGTATGTTTTTCCTTTTCTAAAAAGAAGGAAGTTGTGGTAGTGGCCTGTAAGGCAGGCATCTTTGTAGACAGACTCTGGCCGTTAAGCTGTAAACGGTAGATCCGCGTGCGGCTCGTAGCGGGCCTGGGGATGGACTTTATGATAAATCCGTACGAAAGTGACATCAAAGGTGGGATAGGGCTGCAAAGATCGGGCTTCTGGCTGCAGCTTGGCGACCTGCGCCCCCGTCAGACGGCCTTTGGCCAGCGTTAAATGGGGTCGATAGGGCTGATTGGAGCGAAAGCCTAGCTGAGCCGTCAGCTGGGCGTGCAGCCGCACCAAGCCCGGCGATTCAACTCCCAAATACACAACTCGTAAACCAAACGCCTGCGGTGGCGCCAGGACCAGTTGGAACGGTTTTGTCTCGGCGCAAACCAAGCGGATTTGCTCAAGCCAGCCCCGGTCTTGGCTCAATAGACCGGGCGGGATCAGCGTCACGTGTGGCTCGGTATGAAGCCGTCGCCCGACCATCCACCGCTCCTGCAGAGCGGTCACCTTGGCCTTAAACTCCGGCGGCACCGCCACGCCAATAAAAAACTCAAACACACCAGACTCCTCACTCCTCACTGCTCGCTACTCCCTACTGTCTACCCTCTCCAGACTACTGTAAACTTAGTCCATGATTAAAGGCGTTTTGATCGATGTCGACGGTACGCTGGTGCTCAGTAACGACGCCCACGCCCGGTCGTGGGTGGAAGCGTTTGCCGAGCATGGCTACGAGGCGGAGTTCGAGCAGGTGCGGCGGCTGATCGGCATGGGCGGCGACAAGCTGATCCCATCCTTGTTCCCGGATTTAAACGACCACAGCGACCCCGGCCGAGCCATCAAGACGACCCGCCGCCGGCTAATGGCCGAGCGGTACGTACCCCAGCTGAAGCCGGCTCCCGGGGCGCGGGCGCTGGTTGAACGGCTGCAGAGCGAAGGACTAAAGACCGTAGTGGCCAGTTCTGCCCAAAGCCAGGAGCTGGAGGCGCTGCTGGAGGCGGCGCAGGTGGCCGGCCTGTTGACCGAAGCGACCACGTCCAGCGACGTCGAACAGTCCAAACCGGACCCAGACATCGTGGCCGCCGCCCTGCAGCGCATCGGCCTGCCCCCCGCCGAGGTGCTGATGCTAGGCGACACCCCCTACGACATTAAGGCGGCAGGAACCTGCGGCGTGGATGTTGTTGCGCTGCGCTGCGGCGGCTGGGGGGATGAGGAGTTAACCGGAGCGGTGGCCATCTACGATCACCCGGCCGATTTGCTCAAAAACTACCGCTCCTCTCCCCTGTCGCGCTAAAAAACACTCCGCCGTGGCCGCGGAGTGTTTTTAGGTTGGACCGTAAAAGCTAGCTGTCGTCGCGGTCGCTGGGGCGGACGGACATCTCCTCGCCAAACACCGGCTCGCGCCGCCTGATGCGCTCGTCTGCCGGCTCGTGATCGTGCGCCACATCGCGCATCTCGATGCCATGCACGTTATGGGCGCCGTGCTTTTCCAAAATAGCCCGGATGTCATCGACCCCCTCGGCGCGCTGGTTCAAGCCAATCACCACACCGCCTTGGCGGACCGTCTCGTCGTAAGCTTCAGCCGTTTTCTGAGACAGCCCCAGCCCGGTTAAGGCGCCGATCAGACCGCCCGCCGCCGCTCCCGTCATGGCGCCGGAAGCCGTAGTAGCGGCCGCTCCGGCCAAGCCCAAGGCGGCGGCCACCGGCCCGCCGATGAACAGCCCGGCCAGTGCCGGCACCACGCCGATACCGGCCAGCAGCCCGGCCAGTCCGCCGACCGCCCCGCCGGTAACGGCACCGGCGCCGGCCCCTTTAGCAAACTCCTGCCCGGCATGACCGCGGGTCTTGTACTGGCGGTGTTTCGATATGACCGAAATCTCCCGCGGCGCGTAGCCGAAGTGCTCTAGCTCGTAAATGGCCTGGTCGGCCGCTTCCGGGGTAGAAAACGCCGCCATTAGCATCTTTCTGGCCATGTTGCCTCCTTCTCTTCTTTAAGATTGCTTGCCTCTAGTTTAGGCGGCCGGCGCCCGCACTGTCTTGGTGCAATTTCACAACTTAAGTACAAATAGACCGGTCAGGGGGCCTCGGCGTTAGGCCCAAAACCGGCCTCAAGCCCCTAATGCTTGCATCAAGCGTAGGAGGCGTTATTATACAAGCCGATGGGCGGCGGTTTAACGAGCACGCATGACGGTAACCACCCTTAACCTGCTCCAAGCTCCCAGCCGGGTCCTGCCGGGCCGTTTTGATACCAGAAAACGAGGGCTGCCCCGGGACTGGCAGCTCTACAGCCTGTTTTGGGTGACGTTACTATGCGGGCTGATCAGCCTGTCTTGGCAAAGCCCCGGCTTGGCTGTTCCCGGCAGCTCTACCCCTTTGACCGTCGAGGCACCGGCAGCCAATCCTCTGCTAACAACCAAAGCGGCACGGGAAACGCCGCTGGCCAAACCGGCCAAACCGGCGCCGACCCCGGCGCCAGCGGCGGCCAAGCCGGCGGCGGCCCCGGTCGTACCGACGGTCGTGACCCACCCTGCCGGCAGCCTGCGCAACGGCTACCCCTTTGGCCAGTGCACCTACTACGTTGCGACCAGGCGGGCGGTTCCCAAATGGGGCAACGCCCGTTCCTGGTACGCCAACGCCCAGCGCGCCGGCTATCAGGTCGGTGCCGCCCCCCGGGTCGGCGCCATCGCCTGGACCCCGGCCGGCGCTTACGGCCACGTCGCCTACGTCGAGGCGGTTAACGGCAGCCAGGTAACGGTAGCGGAGATGAACTACGCCGGCTGGGGTCGTATCGGCCGGCGCACCGTCCCGGCCTCGGCCTTTCGATACATTTATTAACCCGCCTCAACCGCCGCCGCCACCGCCCGGGGATGCTCCAGGGGCAGGTGGTGGCTACCGGCCAGGCGGGTAATCTGCACGTCCTGGCGGCACTTACTTAGCGCTTCCAGCCGCTGCCGCGCCATTAAGGCGTCTTTGTCCCCGTACAAAATCTCCACCTGAGCTCCGGTCATACCCAGGTCCCGGCACGGCTGCCGGTTCTGGCGCTCAAGTACGTTTAGTAAGCTGTTGGAGTAAGACCGCCAGGTGTGGTCGGTGGTAGCGGCCGCCACCGGCTTGGGCAGGTCGGGCAAGTACAGCGGGGCCAGCCGGCGGCTGAGCGGGTTAAAAAAATGGCAGTAAGTTGTGCACGCCAGCTGGGCAAACCGCCCGTACAGCATAAAGCCCGGCAGCGAACGCGACCGGCGGATGTAATGCCTGGCCTCGCCCGGTGACCCGTAAACCGGCGGAGCCACCAGCACCAATCGGGCGACCTGGCGGGGATAAACCGCCGCGTAGTGCAGAGCGATTAAGGCGCCGAGCGAGTGGCCGACCAGCACGAGCGGTTCTGGCAGCTTCAGGCCGTCCAGGGTGGCGGCGACGCTGGCGGTGTGATCAGCCAGGGTGTAGCCGACATCCCGGGGCTTGGGGGAGCGCCCAAACCCCAACAGGTCCAAAGCCACCACCCGGCGGGTCAGGGCCAGCTGCGGCGCCAGTTTGCACCAGTAGCTGCTCGAGCCGGTTAGACCGTGCAGCAACACCACCGGCGGCCCCTCGCCGCTGCTAACGGTGTGCAGCCGGTATGCGCTCAAGCTGGTCATGACCCGATTATACGCTGCTTCCGCCGGGGTTAAATCCGGCTTCTGGCCAGTAGTAGTGAGCTTACCACCACCGACACCGAGCTAAAGGCCATAGCCAGACCCGCCAGGGCGGGGTTTAATACCAGGCCCAGGCCGCTGAAAGCACCGGCCGCAATCGGGATGCCGGCCAAGTTGTAAATGAAGGCCCAAAACAGGTTCAGCTTAATGCGGCCAAAGGTCTTTTGGCTCAGACGCAGCGCCCGCACCGCGTCCTGCGGGTTGTTTTTGACCAGCACAATGCCACCGGACTCGATGGCCACGTCGGTCCCCGACCCCATGGCGATGCCGAGGTCGGCCTGGGCCAGCGCGGGAGCGTCGTTGATGCCGTCGCCCACGAACGCCACCTTGCCGGTCTGCTGCAGCGCCTTGACCCGCTCGGCCTTCTCGCTTGGCAGTACGCCGGCAATAACGCTGTCGATGCCAAGCTCTCTGGCAATGGCCCGGGCTGTGCCCTCGTTGTCGCCTGTAATCATAACCGGGTTAACCCCCAGGCGCTTCAGCTCGGCGATAGCCTCCGCCGCGGTCGGCTTGGGCCGGTCCTGCAACGCGATTAAGCCGATCAGCTTACCCTTACGCCCAACCAGCATGACCGTCTTACCTTGTTGCTGCAGCTCGCCAATCCGCTCTCGGTCGGACCGGCCAACCGCTACGTCCCGATCCGCAAACAAAGCCGGATTGCCGATCAGCGCTTTATCCTGGCCGATCCGGCCAACCACGCCCTTGCCCTCGACCGCCTGAAAGTTTTTGACCGCCTCCGGCTGGAGGTTTTTTGACTTAGCCGCCGCCAAAACGGCGGTGGCCAGGGAGTGCTCGGAGGCCGCTTCCAGGGCGGCCGCCGTTCCCAGTACCAGCCTCGCATCGCCAATCACGTCGGTGACCACCGGCCGGCCGGCCGTTAAGGTGCCGGTCTTGTCGAACACCGCGTACTTGATGTTACGCGCCGCTTCCAGCACCTCACCACTTTTAATCAAAATGCCCAGCTTGGCGCCCCGCCCCGTCCCCACCATCAAGGCCGTGGGCGTAGCCAAACCCAGGGCGCAGGGGCAGGCGATCACCACCACCGCCACCGCGAACAACAGCGCCGTCACCATGCCCGCTCCAAGCAGCACGTACCAGACGTTAAACGTCAGCACCGCCAGCACCAGCACGATCGGCACGAAGTAGCCAGAGATTTGGTCGGCCAGGCGCTGGATCGGGGCGCGGGAGGTTTGGGCCCGGCGCACCAACTCGATAATTTGAGCCAACAAAGTGTCCGACCCCACCTTGGTGGCACGAAAACGAAAGCTGCCGGTTTTGTTGATGCTGGCGCCAATAACGTGATCACCCGGCTTTTTCTCAACCGGCAGGCTCTCCCCAGTCACCAGCGATTCATCGACGCTGGAGCGCCCCTCTACTACCTCGCCGTCCACCGGCACCTTTTCGCCCGGCTTGACGACGATAATGTCCCCCACCTTGACCTGGTCGAGCGCCACTTGAGTCTCGCGCCCGCCGCGGATGACGGTAGCCGCTTTAGCCTGCAGTCCAACCAGCTTCTCGATGGCGCTGGAGGCTCGCCCCTTGGTGATCTCCTCTAGCCACTGCCCCAGCAAGATAAAAACGATTAAGAGCGCCGCAATCTCAAAATACACGTCCAGGACGGCAAAAGCCGCGTAAAGACTGTAAAAGTAAGCGGTCAGCGTGCCGACGCTAATCAGCGTATCCATGTTGGCAAAGCGGTTTTTCAGGGCCGACCAGGCGCTTTTAAAAAACGGCCAGCCGCCGATGACCATGACCGGGGTGGTCAAGGCCAGCATCGTCCAAACCCCGCCGGGCAGGTGCAGCCCAAACATCTCCGCCACCAGCGGCAGCGTCAGGATCAGGCTAAAGCTAAAACGGCTTCGGGTGGTCATGACTCCTCCTGCACTTAACAACTGACACAACTGGTCAAAGGTCAAAGGTCACTATTTAACTTCGATTGTTCCAAAAAACATGTTCATCCCGCAGGCGTAACGGAACCGCCCCGGCTTGTCCGGCTGTATGTTAATCTCGTACTTTTGCCCCACCGGCAGCTTCTGGCGGATGCCAAACTCCGGCAGCACCACCTCCTCCAGGCAGCTGGAGGTATCCTTGCGCGTAAACACCAGCTTGGCCGGCACCCCCCGGCGCAAACTAACCACCTGCGGCGAGTAGCCGCCCTCGACCGTAATCTCGACCGACTGCTCGCGCCCGTCGCCGCTGGCCGCCACCGCCGGCGATTTGGGCTGGCCGAAAAACCACCAGATGATCAAGCCGATCAAACCGGCCGATGCGGTTAAAACGATGATTTTATCCATCGACCAGCTCCTGGGATTTTTCGTAGCGCTCTGGCCGGGCCAAAAACCGCTCTGCGCAACCCGAAGCGCAAAAGTAGTAGGTCCGGCCGCCCTGGATGGCGCTGCCGGCCGCCTCCGACGCACTAATGCGCATACCGCAAACTACGTCCTTTACCACCGGGTACATGTCGTGATCCATCTCTAAGAGCTCTCTCATGTCCGGATCAAAGCGGTGCTGCCGCTTCAAAAACTCCCGCACCAGACCGCAGGCGGCGGCGATCTCCGGATCGGTTAAGCGGTAGTGCACACTGGTGCCCTGCTTGCGGGTGGCCACGATCTTAGCCATACGCAACAGCGCTAGATGCTGCGACAGGTTGGCCTGGGGCAACCCCAGCATCTCCATCATCTCGCTAACCGTCAGCTCGCGGTTGTTGAGCAGCTGAATAATCTCCAGCCGCTTCTGGTTGGCGATAACTTTGAGTGTTTCTTCCTGTAATGAGAACAGCTTTTGATACATAGTAACTTTATATTCGCATGTTTGCATATAGTATGCAAGACTTTCTTTTAAGCAGGGGCGGGATATGTTCCCCTAGGGGCGTTATATATTTCCGTAATAGGTCGATTTTCGACCTAAATTAAGCGTTTTAAATAGGTCGAAAATCGACCTATTTTTACATAGGACTACCCCTCTCTACGAAAAAAGGCTGTCGGTAGGCCCATGTCAGCTGCCATGATGGAACCCAATTTAATAGAGCGATTCCTTTTACTCCAGCAAATCCAGCCGGTTACCTTTAACGATTAAGTCCGACAGTTTGATCTTTTCCAGCTGATGGTCAAACAGCTGGCGGCACTCCCCGATGACGACTTGGCGGGTCTGACGGTAGCACTTACCGTCTTGAAAGTTACTGCTGGTAAACCCAGCGTAGGTCAAATCTTTATCCATAGCCATCTCGATCTCGGGCGTCACCGAACGCTTGCGCCTGGCCACCAAGGGCTCGGGGTTGTTCAGCAAGTCACTGCCTAGCCAGCTTCTTGAGGGAGGCAACCCGGCCAGGTTGGCGATGGTCGGATAGACGTCCAGGTGGCTGGCCGGGTCTGCAATAGTCCCGGTCAAGCTGTTATCGGGCACTTTTATCATAAACGGCACGCTTTTACTCTGCAGAAACGTCAGATCGTTAAAACCGTCCTCGTAGCCTAAGAAGCGGGCATAGGTGGCGTCGGTTTGGACGGCAATGAAGGCTTCGTGGTCGCCGGTGACCGCCACGGCCGTGTTAGCCGCCAACGACGACGCTTCGAACCGCTCCATAAACTCCCCAAAGGCCCGGTCGGCATAGTTAACCGACTGGAGATAGTCCTTCTGTAGGGTGCTTAGCTCCAGGCCTTCAAGATCGAGCCGCTGCAGCTCCCCTGGCAGATGGAAGGGGCCATGCGAGCTTAAGCTGATAACGTGCGCCCAAAAAGGCTGTTTCAGCGCCGTAATCTTGTCGTACGACTGCTCGAAAAAGTCCGGATCGGCTATCCCCCAGGCTACCTGGTCCGCCCCCTGCTGGTAATCCTCGACCGTGTCGTAACGCTCGTATCCCAAGCTAGGGTAGGCGTTGCCGCGGTTCCAGAAGTTGCGGCTGTCGCCGTGCAGCGCCACCGTCTGGTAGCCGCGCTCGCGTAAGCGCTCGGGCAGCGCCCGGTAGCGGTTGTTGGGGTATTCGAACAAGGTCGCCCCGTCCCCTAAATGGAACAAAGAGTTCAGCGCCGTAAACTCGGCATCCGACGAGGTACCCGGGCCGATCTGATAGTGAAAGTTGGTAAACTGCAAGCTGCCGGCGGCAAACTTGTTTAGATTAGGTGCGACCTCTTGGCCGTTAACCTTTTTGCCCACCAGCCACTGCTGGAACGACTCCAGCTGCACGTACATGATGTTCTTGCCCGCCAGCAGACCGTACGACAGGTTCCCGGCCGGCTGGAACTGATGCTGCGTCTTCACCTGGTTGACCAACTCGACCTCACCGGCCGACAAACTTTTCTTACGCGTCAAGTAGCGGCCGACGTCGTAAAAGCTGTAGTTGACGATCCCCACCTTACGCACCAGGTCGTCGCTGTTGTAGGGGTGCTTGATCAGCCGCGACACGGTGCCCTGCTCTTTGGCTTCTTTAACAAATATGTAGCCGTAACCGCCTATGGCCGTTAGCATGATCAAGCCAATCACCGCCAGCCGCTCGTGCCGGGACAGCCGACGCTCCGGTGATTTCGGCAGCAGCCAGGCGGCCAGGCCGATAACCGGCAGCCCCATAAAAAACAGCGGCAGTTCGGCGCCGATCAGCGAGCGCACGCTGGAGCTGACGTCACTAAGTTGCCAGGCGTACTTGAGAGCCGACACCGACAGATAGCCGTCGGCGTAGCTGGAGTAAACGAAGTGGCTGGCCATCACCAGTGACACCGCCAGGCTGACGATTGCCAGGTAAACCAGCTGACCGCGGCGCCGCAGCAAAACGGCCGGCCCAAACAGCGCCACACCCAAGCCGACCGTCACAACGGTCCGCCGGACCAGGTAAAACAGGGTCAGATCCGACCAGTAGTTATAAACATGGTTGGTCAGCACAAACAGCGCCACCAACGTCATCGGCAAAAGCGACCGCTGCAGCCAAAACCGACTAATGGGCCAGGACGGCAAAAACCGCCTGACCCGGGTCGGCGCCAGCCCGGCCGTAGCTATTAGTTGTTGCTGGAAAAAGGCGCCGATCCGAGCCAGCATACTATCCCCGTTACCCCCGTTATAAGATACAATACTCAATATAACATAAGTTCATTGGCCGATGTCAGCCCGAGCCGCTCAACCGAGGACAGGGCGGGGCGGGCGGTGAGCGCCATGGGGGGGTAAAATGAGTATCCGGCTACGAGTTGGGGCGTAACGTCAGAAAACTTAGCTACCTGCTGGCGGTGGTGTTTGGCGCCGGGGTGGTGCTGCCGCCCGCCGCCAGTTTAGCCTCCGGACCAGGCAAACCGCCGGCGCCCAAGCCCCCCGGGATCAATCTGCCACGCGAGATCGCCCACGCCGCCGGCGGCATCGACGGCCAAATCTACACCAACTCGTTGGAGGCGCTTGAGCATAACTACGACAAGGGCTACCGCTGGCTGGAGGTGGATCTGCACTTAACCAGCGACGGCGCCATCGTCCTGCTGCACGACTGGGAGAACGCGTTCGTTAATCTGTTCGGCGCGCCCCCTGGAGTGCGCAGCCTGACCGAGTTTAAAACTCTTCCCGCCGTTAACAACTACACCCAGCTGACAATTGAGGGGTTGGCCGCTTGGGCACACTCTCATCCCGACAGCTACTTGTTGCTTGATACCAAAATTGATCACATCGGCATGCTCAGCACCATCCGCGCGCGCTACCCCGCGCTGGTGCCCCGGTTCATCCCCTACGTGGCCAGCCCCGAGCATTACCGGGCGGCCAAAGCGCTCGGCTACCAAGAGGTGTTTTGGCTGATCGGCGAAACGGTCCCCACCGATCAAGAGCTGTTGAGTTTGGCGGCCCGCTACCGGGCTCCCGCGGTGGCCATGCCGCCCGTCCGGGCCGCTGGCGGCCTGCCTCGACAGCTGCGGGCGGGGGGCACCAAATCCTACAGCTGGGGCATCAACGACGAAACCACCCGGCTGGCTCTGCAGCAAAACTACGTTGCCGGCGTGTTAACCGACTTCCTGGAGGTACTGCAGCCGGCCCCCAGCGCCGGAACCGTTAAGCCGGGTATCCCAGACCGCTTGAGCATCCGTACCGACAGCCGCAGCCTCTGGCACACGCCTTACAACAAGTTCGGCGACAGTGACACCGGCTAGATTCCGGCACCCTCAACCGTCTAGTACCAGCGGTGCTTTTGCCAGTGCCGCCAGGCGTTGGTGGGGTTACCGTAGCGGTTGGCGATGTAGCTAAGCCCCCACTCGATCTGGCCGCGCGGGCTCATGTCGGGAATCTTGCGGCAGGGCAATGCCTGGGGGATGCCGCAAGCACCACTGGAACGGTTACGGGCGGCCGGGTTCCAGCCCGACTCCCTGGCCCACAACGCCTCCAGCGCCGGCCAGTGGGCATCGCCAAAGCGGGCAGCGCTCAGGCGCCGCGCCACCGCCTTTGGATTGGTCGCCGGAACTGTCGCCACAGAGGCTGGCTGCACCGAAACAGGAGGGACAATAGGGGCTGGCGGAGTAACGACAGCCGCCGGCGCTACGGCTGGGACCGGCGACTCTACCGAACGTTCAACGGAACGGGTAATCGGCCTGGAAGGCAAACCGCCGGCGAGCGCCAACCGATAGCTCAGACTAGAAAGCCCGCTGGCCAGGGTTAAAAACAGGCACAACTTTAAAGCCTGCGCGTATAAATCGGGGTGATAATAAATAAACCGCTGCAATCGGCCCCCTGCCGCCCAGCGTTAATGATTGCTTATGGTAACAGAAGTTATTGGCTTGCGCAAGCCATAACGCTCATGCTTGTAGCTACCCCCTAAAGCCCGGCATGGTTTCGCCTTCGTTTCACAGTCCCGGCTTAACTTTCGCTGTTGGCTACTCCAATAGAAAGCCCTTGGCTTGGCCACTCGTAAATTGTCATTATTTCCAATGGAGCGGACGGGAATTAGATCTATCCTAGGGCAGCAAGCAATAACGAGGTGCTTCATGGGGCCGGTACCGCAAGTTAAATCGATACAAGTAGAGCAAGACCTGGCGCACCAGCGGCTGTTTTGGAAGATTGAACGGGCGGGTTGGCTGCTGATGGTACTGCTAATAGGCGCGGCCCTGCTCGGTCTTAGCGGGGCCGGCGGGCGGCTAAACCAAGCGACAGCGCGGGCCGAGGGCGTAGAGCTGGAGTATCAGCCGTTTATGCGGCAACTGGCCCCTTCTCAGCTGACGGTGCGCATCAATCGAGCCGCCGGCGACGGCTTCACCTTTCGGTTGGACCGGGACTACCTCAGCCAGCTGCAGATTCAAGCCATCACACCTGAACCCGACAGCGTGACGGCCGTTAGAGACCAGCTGGAGTTTAAGTTCCCAGCCGACGAGAGCAGCCCTTTAAGCGTGAAGCTTGATATACAGCCCGAAGCCGTCGGCACAGTCAACGGCGGTATCGCTCACGGCGACAAACATTTAGATTTTAAACAGGTGGTTTACCCGTAATGGACTCCGTACTACGAGCCGCCGCTATTTACGTTTTTTTGTTGGTGATATTTCGCTTCGCGGGCAAGCGCACGCTATCGGAAATGACTACCTTCGACTTTATTTTGCTGTTAGTAATTGGTGAGTCCACGCAGCAGGCGTTACTAGGTGACGATTTTTCGATCATTAACGCAGCCGTCATTATTACGACGCTGGTGGCGATCGATATCGGTACCTCGCTGCTAAAGCGGCGCTCCCAGCGAGTTGAGAAGTGGCTGGACGGCACGCCCTTAATCGTACTTGAAAACGGGCAGCCGCTGATGGACCGCCTGAACAAGGAAAGGATTGACGAGGGCGACATACTGCAGGCGGCCCGCAGCTCGCAGGGGCTGGAGCGCCTGGATCAGATCAAGTACGCCGTCCTGGAAAAAAGCGGCGGCATATCGATTGTGCCAAAATAATCTCTCGGGCCACAGCGGTCCCGGATTACTACACCAGCACGCCGTCTCTTGCCCCCACTCGCAACCGAACCGTCCACTCGCTCAGCGCCTCAAGCAGCCGGACAATCCGCTTTCTGGTATCCGCATCGATCAAGTTGCCCTGGGCGTCAAACTTGGCGGCGGCATCAGAGATCATCACCTCCGGCCGGTTGAGCGCATGCACATTCAAGAACACAAACATCTGCCGCAGATGGTACTGCGCGCGGGCTGTTCCCATTCTGCCGGGTGAGGCGCCCATGATGGCCGCCGGCTTGCCATCCCAGGAGCTCTGGCCATACGGCCGCGAGGCCCAGTCGATGGCGTTTTTAAGTACGCCCGGAACCGAGTAGTTGTACTCGGGCGTGGATATAACGATGGCGTCGCTGGCCTCGATGCGCTGCTTCAGCCGCCGTACCGGCTCCGGCGGGTTTGACTCCCGGTCCTGATTAAACAGCGGTATGTCCGACAGATCAAATATTTCCAGGGTAGTATTGTCAGGTACCAGTTCGGCGGCGGCCTCAAGCGCCGCCCGGTTGTAAGAACCGGACCGTAAACTTCCCGCCATTCCCAACATCTTAATCTGATCCATCACGTCCTCCTTGCCAGGGCCGCCTTACGCCGCCGCCTGGTTCATCAGTGTTATAACCTCCTCGTCTTCGACCTGCTCGAAGTCGTCGTAGTAGGCACCCACCGCGCCCAAGTACCGCTCCGGCACCTCCAGCGCCGCCAGCTCACCGGCCTCAGCCTCCAGCCAACGGACGGTATCCTTCGGCACCACCGGCACCGCTACGACGGTTTGGCGCGGCCCCAGCCGCTTGACCTCTTTGATAGCCGCCAGCATAGTCAGCCCGGTAGCGATACCGTCGTCGACGACGATGGCTACCCTGCCCTCCGCCGGCAGCCGCCGGCGGCCGGCCAAATACTTTGCGTGGCGCCGGCGGGCTTCCGCCCGCTCCCGCTTAACCGCAGCCTCCAGCCAGCGGAGATCCAACGCGGCGGTTTCGGCCTGGTTCAGAACCGGCTCTCCGTTCTCGGTGACCGCCCCGATGGCGAACTCAGGACTAAGCGGGTGGCCGATTTTGCGCGCGATTACCAGAGCGAGCGGTGCGTTCAGGCGGCGGGCGATCTCGGCGCCCAACACCACCCCACCGCGGGGCAGGGCGTACACCACCGCGTCGCTGTCCCGGTACCGCTCCAGCGCCGCAGCCAGCTGGCGCCCGGCCTCGGCCCGGTCTTTAAAGCGCATCAACCCCTCCCCTTAAGACCAGGTCTTGAAAGCACTAAGGATTAAGACCTGGTCTTAAACCAACTTACTTACTGCTTTTTGCTAATAGCTTTAGCCAGCTCCTGTTTGTTCATGGTTGAGCGGCCCTTGACATCGAGCTTTCTGGCCCGCTGCAGCAGCTCCTGTTTGCTGTTGCCGTAGGCGTCCACTCCACCATACGTCTCGGCTTTGCCCTCGCGGGCGGCCTCCGCCCCCTGCTTGGCGCGCGGGTCGGACGGGCCCTTCTTATCCTTAGGCTCCCAGTGGTCGTCCACTTTCTCAAACGAGTGCTTTAAAGACGCGTAGGCGGTGCGGTGCGCCTGCTCGCCGTCACCGTAACTTTCGACGGCGCTGTCGTGCGTCTTGGACCAGGTTTCCTGGGCTTGCTGTCCGGACCGCTCAAGCGTACTGGGTAAATCTTTTTTCTGCGGCATAACGATCTCCCCTTTAACATCCTAAAGCCTACCGCGGCGACGGCGCCGAAGCTATGGGCATAATGACAGCGTGAGCGTTAAAGTATTTCGGGTTGTGCAAGCTCTTTTGTCCGTCCGATACCGCCAATTTGGTGAACTCTGGCCTAAAACAGGCCGGACAAGCGCGGCCATATTGGCATATTAGCTATATGCTTGCTGGCAGCGTTTTTCTTATACTGAACCCACTGCATTCAGCTATCGTTTCGGGCAGCGGATGAAGTTAAGTGACGGAGGGAACAACATGGACCTGTTTAGCCGAACCGATTTAGAGCAGCTGCTGGAGGACGACAGCGGGGTGTGCCTGTCGCTGTACATGCCGACCCACCGCCGGGCGGGGCGGGAGGCCCGTCAGGACTCTCTGCGGCTGAAGAACCTGCTCGAAGCGGCCGAACAGCGCCTGGCGGCCCTCAAACGGCGCTCTCCCGAGATCATGCAAAAGCTTCGCTGGGCCCGCAGCTTTTTGAACGATGAGGACTTCTGGAAGCACCAGAGCCTGGGGTTGGCGCTGTTTGCCTCCCCTCAAACCACCCGGTACTACCGTTTGCCGGTCAGGTTCAGCGAAAGCGTCGCGGTCGACCGCCGCTTCCACGTCGGCCCGCTGCTGAACTTCTTGACCGACAACCTGCCCTTCCATATTCTAGCCATCAGCCAAAAGCATGTCCGTCTGCTGTCAGCGGACCGCCAAACGGTCCAGCAGCTGCACTTGAAAGATCTGCCGGACAGCTTGGCTGCAGCCCTGTGGTACAAGGAGCCCGAAAAACTGTTACAGATGAGGAGTAGCGCCCCCGGCACCCCCGGCTCCTACCACGGCGAAGGCGACGACACCCGCGAGCCGGATGTCGATGTCTTGGAGTTTGTCAGAGCCGTCGAAGGCCCCGTGACGGCCCACTTGCAGCGCCACCAAACCCCTTTAATTCTAGCCGGCAGTCAGCCGACTACGGGCCTTTACCGGCGTGTCAACTCCTACAACCGCTTAGTCGACGCCGGCATCGAGGGCAGCCCCGACGAGCTAACCGACCAGGAGCTGCAGGAGCGCGCCTGGCCGCTGATCGAACCGCTGGCCCACCAGCCGGTCGAGGGAGCCAAAGGCAGCTTTAGCCGGCTTTCGGCCATCGCTCCCAAAAGGGTATCGGCGGATGTGGCCGAGGCTCTCAAGGCCGCGCGCGAGGGCCGGGTCGACAGTTTGCTGTTTAGCTACGGCACCGGCGGGCGCCCGGCTGCGGCGTTCCGTGAGCATCTCGGACCGGAACACCTGACCGCCGACGTCTACGAAGACCTGCTTGAGGCGGCCATCAGCGAGACGCTGCGCCGCGGCGGCCAGGCCTTCCCGCTGTCCCAAGCCGACATGCCGACCGACTCTACCGTCGCGGCGGTCATGCGTTACTAAGGCGTCAACAGCAGCGTTAACTACAATTAGCCTAACATTCATAATTCTAGACTGGAGGTAAAAGGATATGAAAGCCAATCGCAAACGGCCCTTTGCGGGCAAAACCGTGGTGGTAACCGGGGCCTCCGCCGGGGTCGGTCGGGCGGCCGCCGAGGCCTTTGGGCGCGAGGGCGCCAAGGTAGCACTGATTGCCAGGCAGGCCGAAAGACTGGAGCAGGCCAAGGCCGACGTGCTGGCGGCCGGCGCGCCGGCCGCTTTGGCCATCACCGCCGATGTGTCGGATGCGCCGGCGATGGAAGCCGCCGCCGATCAAGCGGAAAACCAGCTGGGGCCGATCGATGTCTGGGTCAACAACGCCATGGTGTCGGTGCTGTCACCGGTTAAACAGATGCGGGCCGAAGAGTTTAAGCGCGTCACCGAAGTAACCTACCTCGGCGTGGTGTACGGCACGCTGGCCGCGCTCAAGCGGATGCTGCCGCGTGACGAGGGAGTGATCGTTCAGGTGGGGTCGGCTCTGGCCTACCGCGGACTGCCGTTGCAGGCGGCTTACTCGGCCGCCAAACACGCTATCCAGGGGTTCCACGATTCGCTGCGGGCGGAGCTGCTGCACGACAAAAGCCACGTCCGCGTATCGATGGTGCAGCTGCCGGCGCTCAACACGCCGCAGTTTGAATGGATCAAGTCCCGCCTGCCACAGCAACCCCAACCGGTACCGCCCATATTCCAACCCGAAGTGGCCGCCCGAGCCATCCTGTGGGCGGCCGGGCATGACCGCAAGGAGGTGGTGGTGGGAGGTTCCAGCCAGCTGGCGCTGTGGCTAAACAAGCTAGCGCCCGCACTGGCCGACCGCTACTTGAGCAAGACCGGCTACCGCAGCCAACAAACAGATGAGCCCAAAGACCCCGCCCGTCCCGACAACCTATGGCGGCCGGCCCCGCAGCTGTACGGCGCGCACGGGCGCTTTGACGCGCGGGCCAAAACCGCCAGCGCCCAGTTGTGGCTAACCACCCACCGCCGCTGGCTGGCGGGGCTGGGAGTGCTGGCGCTATCAGGCCTGATCGCGGCCCGGGCCAAAAAGCGGCTGGCCGGATAAATGCAGCCGACTGCACTAGCGGTCAACTTACTGCGCCTGGGCCTTGGGGGTACCTTCATCCTGACCGGCTACTTTATCCTGCGATCCGATGACAAATGGACCGGACTGGTGCTGCCGTGGGTCAAGCGGGTGTGGCCGCTGCCGCTGCGCGCCAGCATGATCACGACCGCGCTGTACGACATCGCGCAAGGCGTGTGGATCCTTAGCGGGGTGGGGCTGTGGCTGGCGGCCTTGTTGGCCGCGCTCCACCTCATCCAGGTGCTGGTCAGCGCCGGGGTTAACGACGTCACTTACCGCGACATCGGCCTGCTGCTGGCCAGCTTGGCGCTGGCGGCGCTGACCCTGCCGCCGGATCTGGCCGCCCGTCTAAGCTAAAATGCCCAAACTAGGTGTTCAAGTAAGAGCGTAGCCCAGGGCGCGAACAACTTATTTACTCAAGTTGATGCTGGGGTGCGCCCCGCTTTGCGCCAAGGCCTTTAGGCTAGCTGCGCTTGGACTTCATTAAGTACAGCACCCGGCGGGAGTCTTTGAGCGGACGGCGCTGTTTAATGTCGTAATGCCGCCCGAACTCCGCCTCGAACCGCTCCTGGCTGTAATCCGAAAAGATGTCTTGTCGGCTGGCCAGCAGTTTCTGAACCTGCGAGTCGTCTTTTGGCACGAACTCGATAATCAGCCAGTCGGCCAGTTGGCCCATAAACTCCGCCACCCGGCCGAAAGGCAGGTTGTTGGCTATGGCTAGGTGGTGTATCAGGGCCAAAGCCAGCACCATGTCCGCACGAGCGCGCTCCACAAACGGTTCCCGCTCCCGGTTGGCCCAGCCTAAACCGGGGCTCGGGTTGGTCAGATCCAGCACCAGCGGCAGCAGGTGGGTCTGGCTCTGCGCCTTGACTTGCCGGTAGCCTTTCTCGACCGCGGCCGGATCGATGTCGAACGCCATCGTGTCAACTCCCTGATCGCTGGCCAGCCGGCTAAACAAGCCGGTGTTGGCTCCCAGGTCGCACACCCGGCTAGGCTTAGCCTGGTCCAGAAAATCACCAATCAGCTGCTTTTTCTCGTCAAAAGAACCCTCGGTATAATTAGTAAAACTGTAGTACTCCCCCCACTCGGTACCGGCCGGCCGCCAGCGCAGCGACTTGGTGGCGGCCGCCAAACCGCTGAGCAGCCCGTCCAGCGCAAACCGGCTCAGACGGCGCCCTTTGGCCTGCCCCGGCTGGTCCGAATAGCGCCGCTGGCTGCGGGCGTGCAGGTGCAGGTGGGCGGCCAACAGCGGCTTAAGGCGGGTCTTTAGCGGCAGCAGCCGGCCGGCCAGATCCAGCGGTATGCCGTCTATGTAAACCCGCATCAGCTGCAGCAGCCGCACGTCGGTGTGGGCCATTAACGCCAGCGGCGCCAGAAAGTGCTGGCAGTACTGGCGGTAGGCCACCCAGGGCTCCCCCTCCACGTACTTTTCGAACGACAGCGTGTCTATCAGCACCGGACGGCCCTGCCTAAACTGAATGTTGTAGGCGCTGGCGTCCTTTAAGGTCAGGCCGTGGCGCATGGCCACCAGCTGGATGTTTAGGGTGGCCAACGCGGCGTCCTGCAGCTGTGAGAAGCACCACTCGTAAGGGTAAGAGATCAGCGGCACCTCTTCGGGCTGAATCACTTTGTACCCCCCGGTTTTGGGGAACTCAACCGCTGTGGTAACGTCCCGGTGGGCGACGATCAACCCCTGGCCGGCCAGCTCATCGTGCAGCCCCGAGCTCATTAAAAGGTCGTAATCGCTTCGGTAAGTGTGGTTGACCTGGCGGTAGAGCGTCCCGCCGGCCCGGAACATAAAACCGCTGGGGTCCCGGAAAGATCCGGGGAGCGTTTCGAAGCTACTTTGCAGAGTTCGCAGAGCTCTTGGCCAACAGGCCCTTAACCAGCTGGATACCCTGCCGGAAGCTGTTCCTGAACAAGAAGATGACGCCGGCGGCAGAGCCGACCACCACCTGAATGATTAAACTGCCGCTGCCAGGATCAAGATAAGCTACAAAAAGATGCATTACACCCACCGTTTAATTATTAACACTAGCGTAAAAGGTCCGGCCGACTTTTTCAATCCCCTTTTGCTATAATCCAACCTGTTGAGGGGTAATATACTTTAATAGCCCTCTAGCGGCGCCCTCAGCCACCCTCCCCGGGGCCACCGTAGCCCTTAACCGCATCGGTGCGGTCGATGAAGTTGTAAGGATCGGACGCGTTTGGGAAAACCAACTGCTTTTCCGGCAGCAGCTCCAGGTTTGTCCCCAGGTACTTATTAAAAACAAAACGGAAAAGGTTGACGGACGACAACTCTTCCGGGATATCGGCCGGCTCTAGGTGCGGCAAGCTAAGGGCCCGTAAAATGCCGAACTTGGTCTGCAGATCGGCCGGGGTGTAGTCCTGCATCTTGTCCGCTCCGCTGGCCTGAGGTATGCCTTCACCCGGATACGGCCCCTCATCCGCCTGCAGCAAGATGACCGGCTTGGTCTTTGACCGCGCCTGGATCTGGTCGATCATCTCCACCAGCTTTCGATTGGTAAACTTCAGCTGCTCAACATACAGCTGGGCCTTAGAAGCGTCGCTGTCCGGCTTTAACCGGCTACCGTCGGCGTTGAAAACAAACGGCGGGTGCGGCATCAGCAGGTGGACAAAAACGATTTTAGGCCCGGGCATGGTAACGGTTTTTTGCAGCGAATCAAGCTGATATGTAAAAGCGTTGGCGTGAACGTCGCTGTCGACCACGTTGGCGGCCAGCACGGTAAAGTTACCGACACTGATTCCACGCCGCAGCAAAATCTGCCCCATGCTGTTGCGCAAGATCAGCTGGGTGTATTCGGCGGCGGCGAACCTTTGGTTAAACAGCGTAAAAGCGATCGCTTTGTTAAAGGAGACGTCGGCCAAAGCGCTGTGGCTGGTCGGCCACCACCATGAACCGATGTGGACGTAGCGGTAGCCTACCGCCTTCAGGTTCTTGACCGCCGCGTTCTCCCCGATCAAGTTATACAGCGGCAGCAGCTCCTCGGTCTGCCCTTGCAGTTCTTTTGCTTCGGGCTCCAAGTAGCGCATGTTTAAGGTCGAGGCCAGGGATTGGGTGGTGTAGGGATAGTTGGAGTGAGCGTCGTCGTACACCTTAAACCCCCGCTCTTCTAAGCTTTGCTCAAACCCCGTGTTGTCGTAGTTGAAAAACTCTTGCCAAGTGGTGTTGCTGGCGTAGCGGTCGGGCACGATGTAGTAAATATCCGGCTTTTCGGCGGTTTCTCCTACAGCCACCTCCTCGGCAGCACGGTCGCCGCTAATCCTCGGCTGGTTGATGTAACTGCCGCCAATCGCAACCAGATTCATCAGCACCAACACCCCGGCCACAAAGTTAAGGTGCGGCACCCCTTTAGCCCAGTTTCGCCGACCAAACGCCACCAGCCCGGCCAGCAGCAGGCAGACTAAGAGGACGATCGATGCTATCACGCTGCCCTTGCTTGATGCCGCCGGGCTAACCCACGACACCACCCTCAAAAGGTGCCCGTAGCCAAAGAAGGCAAACACCCCCAGCGTCGCCAGTATGGCGCTACGAGCGGTGCCTCTGGTCAGCAGCCACGCCAACCCCCAAAACAGCGCGATAACGAGGCCGACCACCAGCAGCGGCACCACCAAAACCCGGGCTTCCAGTTGGTTGATGTTGGCGGTAAACGTCACCAGCAAAAACCACCATCCAAACAGCACCGGGAAAAACGGTACCCGCAGTAAGCGGCCAAGCGCCGCTCGCAGCTTACTCAAAACTTCCTTGTCCAAAAATAGGCTTTCTTCCCTGTCGATCCATGTAAATTATTGTATCTGAAAGCATCAAGGCAACAAAAGTGCCGACTTATGGCCGAGCGCTGGCTTCCTTCGTTAACTCGCGCCCTCCCTTACTGCTCGCTCAAATCAACATCCGCCCTGGTCACCTGATCCTCCGGCAGGCGGAACAGACCTTCGTCCAGCCGGCGCTGATCGAGGTAATGAGCGGTCAATCCGACCGCCCGGGACAACACAAACAGGGCATTAAAAAACTCCTGCTCCACCAGGGACCGCAGCTGCTCGTCACTATAGCTTTCGCGTTCACTGAGCAGATCAAGCAAAACCGCCGCGATAGCTCCGTCGACGTTTAAAATCAGATTGCCCTTTTTTTGGGCCGTTATCTGCTCGACGGCGATGGCAAAGCCGGTAAAGCGCTGCTGCGGCAGCCCGTCGGCAAACCGCAGCAGCCGCTCCACCCGGGGGTCCGGCGCGTCAACCCGGTACTTGCGGTGCCCGATACCGGCGATATACAGGCGGCGGGCCGCCTGTTCTTCGACAAAATGGGCTGGCGACTTGGCCGCCACCACCCCTTCCAGCCAAGCGGCGGCGGCGGCGTTGATGGCGCCGCCGAAACGCGGCCCGATCGTCAGTAAGCCGGCGGCCAGCGACGAAACCAGATCACGCCCTGCCCGGGCCGTTACCATGGTGTTAACGGCCCCGGAAACGTACGGGCCGTGATCGACCAACAGGCGCAGTACAAACTCAACGAAGCGCTCGAGTTCGGCCGAGCGGACCGGCTTTCCCAGCAGCAGTGAGGCCACGATCCAGGCAAAGGAGCGCTGCTCGGCTAACCCGAGCAGGTCCTGCCCTAGCAGCTGAACCGCGCCTCCCGCGTCCCGAGAGATCGAGCTGGCAAACAGCGCCGGGCGCCGCGACTCAAGCAGATGCGCGCGGTTGTCGCCCGGCGGCGGCGCCGGGCCGGGCCCGTCCGGCAGCCGCTGCAGCAAAACGGCGATGTCGTTAAACGTCTCGGCCACCTGGGCCCCGGCGGCCGCCAAGGCCGCCCGTTTAGCCCGGGCCGACTCGTCCTCGCGGGCGGCCATGGCCTTGGCGTGGCCGAACTGCGGCGGGGTTGTAAACAGTTCCGCCACCGTTCCGGCGATGTAGCAAACAACCGGCTTGGTCACCGCCCCCTGCTGCAACAACTCCGCCAGCTCATACTCGTCACGGCCGCCCAGCTCGCCGAAGTAGGCGATGGCCTTGGTTGGCGGGTCGGCCTGGGCCGCCAAAAAAGCTTCCCGGGGAGCGGTCAGCGGAAAGCGTTCCCCGCCTAGCGCCAGCGCCCAGGACAGGCGGCGGCCGCTGCCGGCCACCAGGCGAATAAGCTCATTGACCATCCCGCCTGATGACGAGATCACGGCTACGCTACCGGCCTCCAGCAGCCGCGCCTCCTCCAGCTGCCGAGGCTGGGTGCCGCCGATCGCGCCGAGCTTGATAGAGCCGGGCACCACCAGCCCGACGCTGGCCGCCCCGACCATCCAGACGCCCTTGCGGGCGGTCAGGCGCTGCAGCTGCAGCGCCTGACGCTCGGGTACCCCCTCGGCAAACACCACTCCCCCGACCAGGTTGGGCAGGGCGGCCAGCAGTTGCCTGGTGCTGTCTAGCACCCGGCGGCCGGAAGACAGGTTGAGAAAAAAGTTAACCTGCCTTAACGCTCCGGGCGGCAAAGCGGCCGGTGAGGGCACAACGGGAATCATAATTTCGGTTCTGCCGAAGAAGTACCGCTCGCTCTTGCGCCCGGTCCCGATGATGGCCACCACGCTGGGCGACCGGCGGCCGGCCAAGTGGTCAAAGTCCAGCATCGACTGGATGATACTGCCATAGCTGCCCACCACCACAATCTTCGGTTCGCCTCTTAACCGCGCGATGTCGAACAACTGGGCGCTAGGCACGCTTCAACCCCCCTAAAGCCTCGCTCACCACCTCGCCCAGCGACAGCTCCGGACCGGCCACCAGGCCCAACAGGTCTTGCCTGGCCAACGCGTCGCGCATCTGCCGAAGTCCGGTAGCCGCCCCGGGGCCGCCGCGGCGCACAAACACCTTCACCCGCTGCTGCCGCAGCCGCCCGGCCTCATCCTCCAGCGCCTGGATTATCCCCCGGAAGGTAACCGATACATCGGTAAAGTTGGCCACCCCGCCGCCGATAATCAGCACCTTTTGCGGCGCCGCCGACCGCAGCAGCAAACTAAGCACCTGCTTGGCGTAGCGATAGGTTTCCGGCTCCGTCGGGTTGCCGCTGTACTCCCCGTAGTTAGCCAACTTGCGCCCAAAGCCCCGGCTGTAAACCTCATCGGCCACCACCAGGCTGCCTCCGCCGCCGGAGAGCAGCAAAAAAACGGCTCCGTCCCGGTTCAGCACCTCCAGACTGAACGAAGCCCGGCTGCCGGCGGCCAGCTGACGGACCTCGAACTCCTCCGGAGCGTCCGTCCTTGGATAACGAAAATCGGCCGGCGACCAGACGCCCCCCGCCATTAAACCGGCCGCATCATCCACCTCCACCGCCAGATCCAGCACCTCAACCTGACCGTCCGCCACCACCAAAGGGTTGATCTCGAGCATCGAGATGTAGCAGCGGTCGAATGTTTTAAGTACCGGCTCTAACCAGCCGGAGGGCAGTCCCAGGGTACTCTCGGCCGCCGCCAAATCGGCGGCGCCAGCGGCCAGCCGCCGCTGAACCGCCGAACGGTGCCGCTCAACCTCCACGCCGCCGCGCTGCGAGTACCGCAGCAAGCTGCCCTCCCTGGTGCGCTCGATCGACAGGTAGCATTCCGCGTCCGGCGGGTAGGCAATGAACGGCTCTACTAAAAAGTAGCGGAAGCCTTGATCGTGCCAGCGCGAGATGTCGCCGTAGACTTGATCGGGGGTACGCCCCAGCGCCACCAAGCCCTGCTTTTGCCTCCCCTTAACACCCTGGTCCACCTTGACCGCGTAAGACCGCTGCCGGTCAAGCGCAGCCGGCCGCTCTTGGGCGGCATCGACCTCGAAACCGCGGTAGGTTTGCCCAACCGCCGCAGACAAAAGGGTTTTGGCTCGAAACTCGGAGATTTTTTTGCGGGCCACTTTGGTATCCTATTTGGTATCGTGAAAGTTATCTGACTGCGCCTTTGTCTAACGAGTATAGCAGCCCCATCCGTCCTTTGCCGCCTCAGGGCGTCCGCCGACGGGGCCGGCAATTAGAAACCATTTAACCCCTGCTCTTTTTTGTTATGATTAAAAGACGCTGGCTGCTAGGTTAGTACCCCAGCCTCTTAAAAAGAAAGCGATTCGATGTCTCAGGTTATGATCTCCCCCCTCAAGCTCCGCCACATTCGGCCATTGCATCGCCTGCTGACGCGCGCGGTCCAAACCAGCTTTAACTACTTTCCCGCCGATTACCAGCGCCAGGTCATCCGCGGCAACAGCCCGCTGAGACTGTTTCGGTCGCTGCTGCAGCCTAGCCGCAAAGTGCTGGTGGCTACCAGCGGCGGCAACATCATCGGCTACGCCATCGGCAGCGTGCCCCGCAACGGCAACGGGCAGCTGTACTGGCTGTACGTCAAACCCGATTTTCGCGGCCAGAAAGCCGGCGCCGGTTTGCTTTCGCGGATGCTGGAACTCCAGCGCACTCAGGGAGCCCATGAAGTTATCGTAGTCACTCACGATTACCGCCAGTACTATGAGCGGCGCGGCTTTAGCTACTTGCGTTCAACCAAGATTAAAGGCGTAGATATGGACCTATTAAGCTACCACCTGCAGCCGGAAACGGTCCGCTCCTCTGGCAAGTCCGCCCTGTGGCCCCGCACCGTCTTGTGGCTGCTTTTGCTGGTGACGCTGGGAACGGGCAGCTACTTCGCTTGGGACTCCAGCCAGGCCAGCCAGCCCCGGTCTGCATCACCGGCCGCCGCCCCGCCGCCCCCGGCCCCACCCGACGAGCGCGGCCGGATCCTGGCGCAGGAAGAGCCCCGGACGTTTACGCCGGGTGAGGCCACCGCCATAGCCCGCCAAAACTACGGCCCCGGTGCACCGCCCGTCGCCACGGCCGTCACCAAGGTGGTGTTTCGTTACCGCTCCCAAGACACCAACGGCCAGCCTCTGGCCATCTATGCCCGGGCTTACCTGCCGGCCGCTCCCGCCAAAACGCCGGTTTTGGCCTTCGGCCCCGGCACCACCGGCTTAACCGACCGCTGCGCCGCCAGCCTGGAGCAGCCGCAACTGGCCAACTGGGCCAACTACGAGTCGCATCTGCTGATGTACGCCGGTCAGGGCTACGCCGTGGTGATGACCGATTACGAGGGCATGCGCGATGAAACCAGGCTGCACCACTACATGATAGGCGAGCTGGAGGGACGGGCGGTGCTTGACAGCGTCCGCGCGCTGCGGCGCCTGCCGCTGGCCAAGACCCGGCTGGATAATGCCAACGTCTTTACCGCCGGTTACTCGCAGGGCGGCCACGCCGCCTTTTGGGCCGACAAGATCAGCCCCCGCTACGCCCCCGAGATCCCGATCAAGGGAGCGGTTGGCTTTGGCCCTGTCATGAGCGTTAAGCAGACGCTGGCCGATCTGGCCCGCGGCGCCACCATCCAGTGGTTTGGCCCGCTGGTGCTGGCCAGTTACAGCGACTACTACCCGGACGTATTCGGCGTTGAGCGGATTCTGCAGCCGCCTTTCGCGGCCAGCTTGGCGGCGGACATCCGGGCCCGCTGCGTCGACAGCTTCAGCCGCCACTGGGGCACCGATCCGGCCAAAGTCTACCAGCCGCAGTTTGTGCAGGCGTTAAGGGGCAACACGCTTGGCCAAAGCTTCCCGGCCCTGGCCGCCGCTTTGGACAAAAACACGGCCGGTGACGCCACCACCAAGAGCGCCAAGCTGATTAACCAGGGGGCGCTCGATAACGTCATTCTGCCAGCGCAGCAAACCGCCATTTTGCCGCTGATGTGCAGCCGCAGCCGCGGCCCGGTCATGCTGCGGGAGTATCCCAACGTAACTCACTACGACACGATGGTTAAAAGCTTCAACGACACCGTCGCCTGGATGAGGGGGCTGGCTAACGGGCAGAAGCCGCCCTCTAGCTGCTCCCGCTAACTTTAACAGCCGGACTACAGAACGCCGGTTTTACTGATGATGTTCTCGTCCCCAAGGCCCGCTCGTAGGCTCAAATGCAAAGCGCCCTCCATGCGGGCGGGACGCTTCGCATGAAGGGCGATGATGGAGAGGTTGCAAGCGCTCAAAGGTGCTTTGCTAAATGCGCACCGCTTCCCCTTCAGTGCCCAACCTAAGGCTTCAATCGAGTTGAAAACTTGGGTTGGGCGGGGGGCGCCTGAGCGCCCCCCGCGGTATTAAGCAGCGTCGAGAATCTCGCCGATACTGGTGTTCAAAGTCTTGACTCCTGCTCGCGTTACTTGGGCGAAATCTGCCCCAGCCGAAGCGTACAGCTCCTTGCTGCCGGCGTTGATCAAGAACGCCTTTTGGGCGGCACTCATGCCGTTCAGAACCGACTTCCCCAGGTCGCCCTGCTGCGCGCCCACGCCTGGGATGAGAATGGTCGCCCAGGGCAGTATCAGGCGAGTCTCATACAGCTCCTCAGGAGCGGTGGCTCCCACCACGACGGCACAGCTGCCCTCGGTCTGCCACTGACGCACCTGCATGGCCACCCATTGATACAGGGGGATGCTTTCCCACTCGCTGTCGAGCAAGCCGAGCGCCGATAACTGCTCAAACGAAGGGCGCACGAGCATGTTCTGAAACTCACCCGCTCCCGGATTGGAGGTCCGGCAGAGCACAACCACGCCCTTGTGCGGACGACTCAGAAACGGTCGCAGCGCCTCCTCGCCAAAGTACGGGTTGACCGTCAGCGCGTCCGCCTCGTAGATGTCGAAGATCAGCTCTGCCGTGCCGACGTTGGTCTTACCGATATCGGCTCGCTTGGCGTCCACGATGATGGGTACGCCGGGCGCCTCCCGCCGGATGTGGCGGATCAGCAGGCCTAGCAGTTCGTAGCCCCAGCCGCCCGCCGCCTCGAAAAAAGCGGTGTTTGGCTTGTAGGCCGCAGCGATGTCCGCCGTGGCGTTTACCTGCATCACGCAGAAGTTGTAAAAAGCCACGGCCTTTTCGAGCCGATCTACATCGCTGCCTTCATGCCTGCCCGGCACCGACAGCGGGATGCGCTCGTATACCGGATCGAGCCCGACGCAAACGTACTTTCGTTCGCCCCAACGGGCGTCTAGTAGTTGCAGCAAATCGCGTTCTTTGGGTTGATCTAGCAAGGTACTTCCTCCAGTCGCCTAGATCTTGATCATTGGCTGTGGTCGGTTCGGGTGTTGTTGCCAGTGGCCCGGGCATTGCCGTAGGCTATGGCGTCGCTATACTAAGACTTTTCTATAGATGCTCCTATCTATAGCTGCCTGGTAAGAGAGCGAATCGCATCGTTGCACCGCGCGACCTGCGTGCGCAGACCGCCGGTAGCCGATCCCAGCACGAAGCGAGCGTCGGGGTTCTTTGAAACACTGAACTGCTCCACGGCGCCCCACATTCGGGCAAGATGCTGCGTAACCAGCAGATGGCCCGGAGTGAGCGTTTCCCAGCACATGCGGTCGCGCTCTCGGTCCCAAATCCCCAGCCGGCAAAGATTGATACTGGTAACCCTCCATTCCGCGGGCCAATGAGCGATGATGTCGCCCACCATGGTGGACCACTCGCTCTGTATGCCAGAGTACTCAAACTCGATATGCCCCCCGCCACTTTCGGATGCCTGATACCTCAGGTATCCCAGGAAGGAGCCTTCCTCGTCCCCATTGTAGAAAAACAGAGCCGCATCCACGCCTTCATTGGCCGAACTGCGTGAGTAAGTGCGCCGTACAAGGTCCAGGCGAAGCACCTTAGCGTACTTCTGCTCCAGAACCCACTCGATCGTCATAGGCATTCGTCACCACTCCAATCGCTTAGGCGCAAGCGCCATGAGCTTTGCTAGTTGTGAATGTACTCCAGTCGCATAGGCCGCAAGGCCATAAGCTGTGGAAGCCCGTTCGGGCTGGCAAAATAGTAGCACGGTCATCAAGATAACGGAAGAGCGGCTACTAAGCCATTTTTCAGCAGCAAGCTTGTACTCAATATTCCTTTCTTCTGCGCCGTTCCTCGAAGCTGCAAATGATATTCTAATGGCAAATAAAAAGAAAGAGGGCGGCGCCTCTACTACCGAATAACCCCCGCGACAGCTTTCACCAGCCGCTCGTCCATGATAGACGGAATCACCTCATTTGGAGTAGGGCTGGTAACTAGCGAAGCAATGGCCTGTGCCGCTGCAATCTTATGTTCATCGGTAATGTGCCGGACGCGGTTGTCGAGCGCGCCGCGAAAGATTCCGGGAAAGGCCAAGGCGTTGTTAATCTGGTTAGGGAAATCGCTGCGGCCGGTAGCGACCACGGCCGCACCCGCTGCTCTGGCTACATCCGGCATGATCTCCGGTACCGGATTGGCCATCGCAAAGATGATGGGGTCGTTGTTCATAGATTTGATCATGTCAGCCGTCAGTACTCCCGGCTGCGATACGCCGATGAAGATGTCGCTGCCAACCAGAGCGTCGGCCAAATTACCGGCTAACTCCCCGTTTATAGCGCCCTCATCCAGCAGTTCTTGCTTGGTCGTATTCAGGCCGGAACGCCCCTGTCGTATGAGGCCGTGGCTGTCGACCGCCACAATAGCGGCAGCAGGAGCGAACCGTTTGATCAACTTCAAAATGGCGATACCGGCGGCGCCTACTCCGCTCATGACAATACGGCTTTCCCTTAGGCTCTTGCCGGTGAGCGCGGTAGCGTTAATTAGTCCGGCCAGCGTGACGATAGCCGTTCCGTGCTGGTCGTCATGAAAGACAGGGATCGAAAGCTCCTGCTTTAGCCTTTCCTCTACTTCAAAACAAATCGGAGCCACAATGTCTTCAAGGTTGATACCGCCGAAGGACGGCGCGATCGCCTTAACCGCCGCTACGATCTCATCGGCGCTGTGGACGTTCAGTACAATGGGTACGGCATCTATGCCGGCAAAATGCTTAAAGAGCATGCACTTTCCCTCCATCACCGGCAACGCGCCATGCGGTCCAAGGTTGCCCAGCCCCAGAACCGACGATCCGTCGCTCACTACCGCTACCGCATTGTTTATCCAGGTGTATTCTGGTGCTTCGTCGGGGTGCTCTGCTATATAACTACTAACAGCAGCGACGCCGGGTGTGTAGTAAATAGCCAGCTTTTCTTTGTCATCAAAGGCGTCTTTCGGCGACACCGAAATTTTGCCGCGCAGCTTTTTGTGCTCCTCAAGCGCAATCCGCGAATAATCTTTCTTTGGCATCTCTCTCCTTATGCGTCTTTGACGGGCGTAGCATCGAGCCCCGAAGCGACACCCTTTGTTGCTCTCTGATACTAATTATGCCACCAAAATCCCTCTTCCTAACCCTAAGCAAGAATGTCGCGGTACTGTTCTAATTCGACATCTTCGAATGCAACTGATTTGGCGCCGATTCTGCGAAAAACTACCGGATTTGTTTGGGCAATTTTATAGTACTTAACCGGGTGCCCTAGGGCTTTTTTCATTTTTACTTCTCCCAGTACGCCGTCGCTAATCTCGCCAAATGTCCAAACCTCATCACAGCGCCTGACTATGTTGTTGTTCGCGATGTACACCCTGTCGCGCGGCACGGCATCGCCTAAAAAGTAGCGAAAGAGCATAAATGGGTTGAGCGGGATCTTCTTATGATTAAGACAGAACTGGCTAATGTGCACCTGCCAGTAAAAGTTACGCTTTGAGTAAGCCGGATAAACGAGCGAGTAAGTTTTATTAAAGCGAAGTCTCGGGTGCCATCGCTCTAATTTTTTGCCCTCCGCCACCCACTCCCACATCCAGGGCGACACGTCTTCGAGGGCTACGAAGCGCTGCTGAACTTCTTCGAATGAATGACTCTTCTTTGTTGGAATAAAATAGCGGACCTTCTTGTGGTACTTTTTGGCAAAGTATACCTCGACCAGCACCCCATCGCTGACACCACCAAACACCCAAAGCTCATCGCAATGGGTAATCAATGTGTTGTTAGCTATGCGAATAAGGTCCTTCGGTACTAAGCCCGCCAGATTATAGTCAAAGTTCATAAATGGGCTTATTGGCGTGGCACCTTGCAGTAGCACAAAAGTTGATATGTCGGATCGCAAATAAAAGTTTTGCTTAGAGAACGATGTAAATATAATTGGGCTTTTTTGGACCAACTTTAAAGACGCATGTTGAAACTCTTTACTCACGAATACCAGAATATCATGCTTTTTCGTTCCAAAGACAAGCACCGACGTTTATCGCCGTTTTGGGCATAGGTCGGCATCAAGTCGAGCGACGTCCTGTGACTCCCCTTAGCAGACAAGTTACGAGCTTCTACCCATGAAATTAAAGAGGCCGAGCTATTGCTCAGCCTCTAAGACGGCTATTAGCTGTCTGCTACCTAAGACTTCAATCATATCGGGCTTATGGTTTCATTTAGGATGACCAAACGCCCAATTACTGCCTATTAGGAAATGTCCCATGGTAATCGTAGTCAAAAGATATAGAATGTGTCTATGCTTGTGGCATTCAAAAACATTCCTCGTCCAAACGACAGGTCAATACAGACCGTGGCTAATACCCGCCTGCACGACCACATCTGCTTGATTTATCGGGACAAGCAGGAGGCCTTAGTTACGGCCTCTGCATTCATAAAAGCTGGCTTAGAACAAAACGACCAGTGCGTTTATGTAGCAGACGACAACTCCACTGAAGACGTAAATGAAGCCCTCAAGCAAGTAGGCATTAAGACGAAGTCCGTTCAAGGTAACAGCCAGCTTATCACCGCTACAAAACAAAATTCATATTTAATAGACGGGGTTTTTGATCCAGATAAGTCTATCGGCTTTTTCGCCGATGCTTCCAAGCAAGCAGAGGCAAATGGGTACAGAGCGGTTCGAGGCGCGGCCGAAATGAGTTGGCAGCTGGGAGGAAGTCCTGGCTCAGAACGATTATTGGAATATGAATCAAAGATGAATCGGGAACTTTTTCCTAAGTATAAAGCTGTGGGTCTTTGCCAATACAGCGCAGAGCGGTTTTCGCCGGAGATTTTACGGGAGGTAATTTATACTCACCCGGTTGTCATAATTGGCGGGTTGGTATGCAAAAACTTCTACTACAAACCGCCGGAGGAATACACTCCTTCAAATGAAAATGGAGCCGCGGAAAAAGAAGTATCAAGAATGTTAACAAATATTTTTGAGTTCGAGAGGAACGAGCTGGAGCTTAAAAAAAGCAAAGAGCAGCTTCTGGAAGCTAACAGCCAGCTAGAAAAGAAGGTTTTGACTAGAACATCTGAACTCGAAAAACGAGCCAAGGAGCTACGGCAATTAAATGTTAATTTTGTGGGCAGGGAGTACCGCATTCGCGAGCTGGAGGCCGAGAACAACCAGCTCAAGTCGCGCCTAAATCAGTTGATAGAACAAGTCAGCAAGGGTCTTGAGAGCCAGTTGTAGCTTGGGGTTAAAGTGCGCCCATGAACATGGCCGTTGCCCTAAGCAAAGCCTGAGCTTCCGGCCATGGCTCCGGACGTCGGATTGTTACTGCGCGACCTCCCTGCGGTGCTCGTTAAGATCATTTTGCTAAGGAACGACCGAGCGGCTGCTTAACGAGAAGCAGAAAACTAATTTTCGCCACCTTCATGCAAGGCATCATCTAGGTCGTGCCCGTATTGTAGTTTTTCTTCCTGAGTTGGACGCTCTATTTGGTCGTCCGTCGGCCGGCTTTTATCCTCGGGCACATCATCGCTAGCCTCGTGCATCGCATCTTCAAGGTCATGCCCGTATTGAGTATACTCATCGAGCCCTTCTGTTTTTTCTGGTAGCTCATCCTTGTTCTCGGGCGACGGCTTTTCAGGCATAACAATCCTCCTTGTGAATGTATACATCATAACAAAACGGCCATTAGCGCTAAGCATAAGTACTATGGCTCCCCCTCTGGGACGATTTTCAAACTATATTTGCAGCCAGAGCTAGTTAGTCTTCCCTACAATGCCTTGAATAACCGACGGTAACTTATTTGCTAAGCAGTAGGCTGTCGCACGCAAATGGCCCTCAAGGATTTCTAACTGTCCACCTTTTTGTACCAAAATTAGTGGCGGCATTTCAGTGCCGCTCTCAATAGCTTCCGCCACCCTCCAAAAACGATCGTTACTGACATCGAACACCACTTTTCCAGCCTTAACACTGGCCGCCCCCTCTCTGACTAGACGGGCGTTATTGCTTAGTTCATTCCAATAGCTATAATCGACGTATTTTGAATTCAGTAAATCATCAACGGTAAGTTCTGCTTTATGCCATAGTAGATCACTAGGAAAATCCTCGAATAACTCTCGATCTTCCTTCCAGCCCCGATATTTTGACAGAACTCTGCGACGAAGATCATTCTCAACCTTGTCATTAGTGTTGGGGTTGATTATGATCTTGTTTTCTACGCCCAGTTCTTTACAAGTTTCCGCTAAATCCTTAGAAAATCTTTCAGACATGACCTCGCCTTTTAAAAACTCGGCCACCATTTCGTCTTCAGATATACGTGCTATTACTTTCACAGAACAATCATAACAAAAACAGCCTTGCGGCTGTTTCAGCATACGTACTATTGCTATGGAGGTCGGATTGTGGCTCATGCGACCTCCCTGTGTTGCTCAGCAAGATCATTTCGCTAAGGAATCCCGAATTACTTGTTTTTAACGTTGTTTTACCTTTGGTTGTTTTAAAGTAGAGTTCACGTCGCCTGGCATCAGCAATAGACCTATGTCCTTCAAAATATATGAGCTCAAGAGGTAAGCGATTGGCAGTAGAGATGCTCTTGCCAGCTTGATGCTCTTTAAGGCGACGATCAACATCGTTTGTTGACCCAATATAAAATAAGCCGTCCCTCCGGCTTATTAATTAAGTATACATAATAAAAATCTTTCATAATCTCTCATGAACTACTCGCCGAACAACACCAAATGGCGTTGCCATGAACTTGAGCGTCAGAGAATAGTTCATGGCTCCCCATCGTGGAGGAAGTTAGAACTATTCTAAAAGAACCCCTTGCTTCTGCTGTATTGACCAACGCAGCCGACTGAACCCTGAGTGGCCTGAAAAGATGTTTGTAGAAAAGATGTTGTGCTCCTTAGGTCTTTTAAATCGCAATAAAAACGATATTGAGGTAACCTCGTATTTTTCGTTCCGTGATGATACACAAGCCCTCTTTCTATTGAGAATGCGTTGTTCGGCTCTAACTTGCTCGCCTGTTTGAGAAGAGAGCAAGTATCGTCGCTGCCTGCCTCATCTTTTTGAAAGTCAAAAAAGTACTCCGTGTTTTGGCTAAATACATACCCTCCTACAGCCAATTGCTTATTAATAGGTTCGAAATCTTGGCATAAATCGCCAGCTTTTTTAAGTTCAACCAGTTTGTATTCTGAGCAAACCGTATTGCCTTTGTTTGTCTTGCTGCACTTAGTGTAAGCGGGCCCACTATCAAAGTTGGACCCAAATACACGTCGAACCTCTTTGTTAATGTTTTCTGGCGCAGAGTTGTTCTGTTTTGCTTTATAAATCCTAAGCCCAATGAAAGCCAGAATGGCAATAACTATGGTTGCTAGTAGCAGTTCTAGTATCAGGGCAAACCCGCGCTGATTACTAAAATACTTATGCATATTTTGAGTATACAGCAAAAACGACCTTTCGATCGTTTAAGCATGAGTACTTTGGCTCCTGGGAAAGGATTACCCAACACTTGTTCCGGCTGCACGCTAGGTGTGACTCCACGAGCCCTGGGCATCGTACCCGCTTCAACAAACAAGGCGCGCCGACAACAAAAGTTGCCTTCGCACCTTGGCTCCCCCTAGCTGCCAAGTTTCGAACCCTAGCGCCAAGAATGAAGGAAATTGCCAAGGCGTTCAATGAACCAGAAATGATATTTGTTGGCAAATGAAGAGGGCGTCTCGGCCCGATGTTGCGCGCTTATGTATATTAGAGCAACGCAAGCTGTTGCGCGTAAATGGCCTTAGAGGATTTCTAGGTGCCTCTCTTTTTGCAGCTGTGAATGAGCCGCAGCAAATATTTGTGTTATCCGGCCTAAAACTTCAAGTGCTTAAAGTCTTGGGCTGAATCTCCCCGCGCATGAGCGCGGGGAGATTTCCACCTACTTCACGAGAACAGGGGTCTTGCCGGCGCGCCGAACCGCCCCCATCACTCGAGCGAGAATGTCCTCGCTAGTCACAGCCTTGCCGTGGTATACCCTCATAAGGAGCCTGTTCTCGACCTCCACGCTCGTGACACCGGCACCGTCGACCATGAGCACCTCCATCATCAGGCGAAACAATGTGGTGTCGCTAGGGTGCGGTTGGTAGCCGGAGTTGGCGTAGACCCGGAACGTACTTCCTCGATCAGACAGGTAGGTTGGAAAGTCCAACCACGTGGCGCCGGCCACCTTTTGTACTCCAATTTTCAAGGGCATTGAGTTGCCTTTCGTGCGTGGGTGGGTGGGTATCCCTCTGTAAACAGAGGAATGTCGTTCATTATACCTTACGCGCACTCTATTGTCAAGGCCAGAAATGATATTTGTTGGTAAATGAATAGGGCGGAGCCGTTAGGCTCCGCCCTGGTGTTGAACGCTTTCGGATGGCGCTGTTTGCTTGGCTCACCCTCTGGTACGAACTTTTACGTTTGAAGACTTAACTAATCCCTTTGACTCGGCAGTACTCTTTCATGGTATTTCTGAAACCTCCGGTAAATAATTCTGGGTTCTCTGTCATCAATGACCTTATTTCTTCAATACTCATTGGAATAATCTCGTCAACTTCGCCATTGGGAACGAATTGCCAACTTGGTTCTGCTACGCATTCAAATATGCCGAACATATGATGATAGATTCCCCCGTCTGAAAAGAATGTAGAAACGTGAGTTAGTGGCTGATTAATACCTAATTCTTCATTGCTTTCACGAGATGCTGCAGATGGGTAATCTTCACCTTTCGAAACATGTCCACCAGCAGAATGATCGTACCTACCGCCACTATTCTTATGGACTTGTACAAAAAGATCACCCTGCTCATTAAAGACATATACCGCAACGACACGGTGAGGAAGGCGTTTTTCATGTGCCTCAGATTTGTTGGTGATACCGACCACCTGATCCTGTTCGTTTACAAGGTCAAACAATTCCATAGCTTTAATATACCAAAACAAAAGCACTCTGCTTTAGCAAAGTGCTTATGCTTGGCTCCGGAGGTCGGATTCGAACCGACGGCCAATGCGTTAACAGCGCACTGCTCTACCGCTGAGCTACTCCGGAACATCATCGTATTCCGCCCGGCTTGATCGCTGATCCGACCGCTGCCGGCTCTCCGGAATACCAGGTGATTATATCGGCTGGCGGGCTGCCCGGTCAATTGAGTTGCTTGCTTAGCCCACCTGAAAGGTCTAAGATGGTGGCGTGTTAGCAAAAACCATTTTTGAGCAAGGCTTAGCGCACATCCGGGTGGGCGCCGTAACCGTGGATTACTGGGGGACCGAGGTTAAGACGTACGGTAACGACCAACCTTACTTTACCCTCAAGATCAAACAGCCGGCGGCACTAAAGGGTATGGTTAAGCATTTAAGCCTGGGCTTTGGCGAGGCCTACACGAACGGCCAGGTCGAGGTAGAGGGTCCGCTCGACCAGGTTATGCGCTTAGCGGCCGAGAACAAGCTGGCTATGGGCGGCCTGTGGCGCCAGCTGACCGCGCGGCCCCAGCCCAACAGCAAACAGCGCCAAGCCGGCCAGATTCAGCAGCACTACGATCTAGGTAACGACTTTTACCGGCTGTGGCTTGATGCCAGCATGACCTACAGCTGCGCCTACTTCAAACGCCCTGACGACACGCTGGAGCAGGCGCAAGAGCAAAAGCTGGACCATGTTTTAGGCAAGCTGCAGTTAACGGCCGGGCAGTCGCTGCTGGATATCGGCTGCGGCTGGGGGCGGCTGCTGGTGAAAGCGGCCCGTGACTACGGCGTAACCGGCCTGGGGGTAACGCTCAGCCGCGAGCAGCACCGTCACGCCCAAAACCTGGCCGAGCAGGCAGGGGTGGGCGGCCAAGTCCGCTTCGAGCTGCTGAACTACCAGGACTTACCGACCCGTCAGCTGATGTTCGACCGGGTGGTCAGCGTGGGCTTTTTTGAGCACGTCGGCCGGGGCAACCACCACCTCTACTTTCAGCTGGTGAAACAGCTGCTAAAGCCTGGGGGGCTGTCGGTGCTGCACTCCATTACCAACCAGCTCGAAACCCCCAACGACCCTTGGGTCGACCGCTACATCTTCCCCGGCGGCTACATACCCAGTCTGCGCGAGACCGTGAAGCTGCTGCCGGAGTACGGCCTGCGCCTGATCGATTACGAAAACCTGCGGCCGCACTACGCCCTGACGTTAGACGAGTGGCGCCGCCGGTTTGAGCGGCACGAAGCCGAGATTACCCGCCGGTACGATGAGCGGTTTTACCGCATGTGGCGGCTGTACCTGGCCGGCTCTTCCGCCAGCTTTCGCTACGGTGATAACGACCTCTCCCAGCTGGTGTTTACCAACGGCATTAACAACACTCTGCCGCTGACCCGCTCGTTCTTATACCGCGGTCAAAACAAGATCAAGCCGGCCACCAGCCAAAGCCAAGCGTCCGGCTCGCGGCCCGAGACCGAGCCAATCGGCTCCGGCGCCAAATAAGGCTTAGCCGGCACCACCTCGAAACTGTAAGAAAACAGGTAACGGCGGTACATCATCCGAAGCTTTCGTTTGTTCATTACTTTCTCTTTCTATCTCAAGCGCGATGCAAACCGGCATTTAAAACTTACAGATTTGGATGCAGTAAAGCAGCCTGCTGGAGGTGTGCGGATTTGAGTGCAGTTCAAGGAAAGCCGAGCACCGTCAGCGAGTCGTACTTAATGGTACGGCGAGTGCGGAGCGCAGGCTTTGACCTGCCTGCCGGCAGGCAGGCGCCGCAATGCGCCAAAGCTGTAAGTTTTAGTATTTGCGGATGACGCCGATGACCGTCCCCTGAATCTGAATCGGCGTGCCCTTGGGGACGATGATGGGCTCCATGGCCGAGTTGGCCGGCTGCAGGCGGATGTGGTCTTTTTCTTTGTAAAAGCGCTTCAGCGTGGCCTCGCCCTCGCCCACCAGCGCCACCACCACCTCGCCGTTGCTGGGCACCTCTTTCTCCTGGATCACCACAAAGTCGCCGTCTAAAATGCCGTCCTCGATCATGCTTTGACCCTTAACCTGTAAGACGTAAGAGTGTTTGCGCCCGACCATAAAGGGCGGCACCTCCAGCGTTTCGGTGTGGCCCTCGATCGCCTCAATCGGCTGGCCGGCGGCGATCAGCCCCAGAATCGGCAGGCCGATAGAGCGGTCGGTCTGCAGCTCTTCGGGGCGGATCAGCTGCAGCGAGCGGGCCTCGTTGTCCCCCTTTTGCAGCAGTCCCTTGCTCACCAGCGTCTCGATGTGCTCAGCCACGGTGGCCACCGAGCCGAGCTTAAAGGCCTCGGCGATCTCGCGGTAGCTCGGCGCGTAGCCGTGCAGCTCGATGTACTGAGTGACGTAATCGAGCACCTCTTTTTGGCGTTTGGTTAACGGTTCCGGCATGTTTCCCTCCTGTTACTTTAAGACCAGGTCTTTAATCTAATTTTTCAATTTATTCGCTATCAAGACCTGGTCTTAGTGTAACCGAACAAAAGCCGTAGTGTCAAGCGGGTATTTGACAAAACTAGCTGCTAATCCTAAGCTTTATCCGCCCAGTTGCTCTGGGTATCCGCTCTGCCCCTGCCCTTTGACAGGCCGCGAACCGAAAGAAGGCCATGAAAAAGCTACTCATTACCGTAACAGTGTTCACCCTCCTGGCGAGCTCCTGCACCTCAAGCGGTGACCGGGCGCCCGCTCCGTCGGCTACCGAGCCCTCGGTGACTCAGCCAGAACCGAACGAGAACACCTCCAGCGAGCCCGGCGAACCTACTACCGGCACCCTGGGACCGCCGGCCGCCGTCAAGAAGCCCTCGACTACCGCTCCCACCAGAAAGGCGCCGGCCAGCACCCCCCGCCTTACCCTAGAGGCCACCGGCCAGCCCTACCAGCCAGGAGAGGTCGGGCCCCGGGTGCAGCCTGGCGAAGAAGAGGTAACGGCCTACGCGACCGGACTGCGGCCCGACGCGCCGGTCAGATGGTGCGCCGGTCCGGTAGCGTCGGAATGCTACTTCATGCCCGACCAGCGCACCGACTCCGAGGGGCGCAGCATCTTCAGGTTCATCGTGCCCTCTTCCGAGCAGCCAGGCGATTGGACGGTGCTAATCAGATACCTCAACAGCAGCGAAGCGTTAGCGCGGGCGGATTTCGCCGTCGTGCCAAACACCAACGCCTCGTGCCCAGAGGGAGCGCCCAACTGCACCTAGCCCTAAATGCGACGGGGAGCGCACGCATCCTCTCTATGTATCTAAAGCAGAGCGAAGACCAACAGGGGGGCGGTCGCCAACGCGACCGCCCCCGCCCACCAGCATTGATTTGTAAGAAAAATCGTCGACTACACACAAAGCTACGGGATCAGAACACTGACCGGAAGCATCGCAAAACTATTGACATTATTTAAGCATTGTAGTATACTCTAGCAGTTAATCCGCTTATGGATTGATGTACCGTCTCTCTATGACCAGGAGGTCATTATGCGCAAGCTGTTTGTGAGTTTGTTGTTGGTGGGCAGCCTGGCCGGGATCCTTTCCCCGCCCGCCGCCGCCGCCCATCAGCCGGCCGCCCCGTCGGTGGCCACAGCGGCCCTGACCGGTCCAACCGGCATCTGCCAGAACGTCGGACCGTCCGGGCACCGCAACGGCCAGGTCGTCCTCCACGGCAACCGCAACGGTTCCGCCGTCGAGGTCCACGTGGCGGCGTACGGGCTCAAGCCCGGCCGGTCCTACGAAGTCTGGCTGGCCAACCTCACCATCGACCGCGGGCGCATCACCGGCTGCTGGGCCAGCCAGGTCGGCAGCGTCACCGCTAGCCGGCGGGGCGTGGCCCGCTTCAGCGGCTCAGCGCCGTACAGCCCCGGCAGCCACACCCTCCAGGTGATCGTGTCGCCCGACCCCTTCGCCAGCTTCCAGGGCTTCGTCACCGGGCCGATCCCCTTCCAGGTCAACTGAGTCAGACGGTGCGGGGGCTTAACCGCCCCCTAACCGCAATTATCCCCTTTTCGGTCGAAGACCCGCCAAAAAGCCACCTGGTGGCTTTTTTTGGTTTAGTTAAACTGCGGCTTGTCGGGGAACTCCTTGCTGGACTTGTAGCTGGTAAAGACCCGGTCGGTCTTAACCACCTGCCCGTCCACTAATACGTCACGGTAAAACACCGTTTTGGACGGCTTGGTGGCATCCAGCGACCCTTCGATAAACTCCGGCCCGCGGATGCGGCCCTCCTTGGTCTTGGTGCCGTAAAACTGGAACTTCAGGGTGCTGCCCTCTATCACCGTCTGGATCAAAATGTGGGCGTGGGTGTCGTTTTTAAACTTCATGTCCACCTGCGGGTAGTAAACGGTGGCGTCCACCCCCGGCACCCCGTAAGGCGCGGTGTAGTAGTTAATGGCAAAAGAGTGGTTAACACGCTGCAAAATAGGCAGCCCGGCGTTCAGGGCGGCCCGGTAAGCGGTGCTAGACACCTGGCACAGCCCGCCGCCGTACTGCAGCTCCTGGCGGTTGCCGATAATGACCTTGGCCGGCGCGTAGCCGGTGGCGGCGCTGACGTCGCCCAGCAGGGCGCCGAACGAAAACACCTCACCCGGCTTGAGTAAAACCCCATTGTAGCGGGCGGCCCCGGTGCGGACGTTTTGAACCCGCTCAGGCGTCGACCCCGGGAAGAAACTGACCCCTTCAGAGATCAGCTCCTTAATACCCAGGTCGTTAATGCTGGCTTCGGTGATCTCGGGCTTCGACACCTTAACCGCTAAACGCAGCTCCCGGTCCCCGTCACCCGCCAGCGCCCGCCGCAGGTCGGCCACGGCCCTCGGCCGGTCCAGCTGCACGCCGTCGCGGCTGGGTTTAAAGACGGTGGCCCGGCCGTCGGTGATGGTCAAGACGGCGTTTTGGCCCGGCTGGTCGATTTTGGCGGCCAGCTCTGCGACGTACTGATTGATCTTGGCCTCATCCACGCTTAAGCTGACCGGCGAAAAGGCGGCGTAAAAAGCGGTGATACCGCCGGAGCCGGCGAAGTTGCGGGGAACGGTCCGCTCCAGCTTTAGCCAGGAGGCCAGCTCGGCCTCGGTAATGACGAACTGACGGGCGGCCGCGCTGAGCTTGACGGGTTGGCCGACGATCTCGGCGGCCCGGGGCTGCACCGCCTGGGCGCTGGCGGTGTCGATAAGCGGGGGCATCGGGTAGGCCGGCGTCCGGATGGGCGCGTCGCTGGTGTTGGCCAGCCGCTGGTTTAGCAGCCTGACCAGCCCCGCCAGATCCAAGCGCCGGCCGGGCTGGTCGGGGTTAACGGTCACGCTCCCGCCGCTAATGTGAAAGCTGGCATCGCGCACCGGGCGGTTTAGATCGGTATCGATCCGGGCCAGGTAAGGTGCCAGCTTGGCGTCATCGTACCGGTAGGCGGCGAACTCGGTCGGTCGGCCGGCCAGCGCCCGCACCTGCTGGTGTAAACGGCTCCACCAGCCGCCCCGGCGGCCGTGGCTAAGGGCGGCCTCGGCCAGCTTTTCGGCGTTGTAGGTTAAACCCAGTTTGGCAGGGCTGATGCGGAAGGTGGTGTTGTCGTACTCGACCGGAATCAGCACCCGCTCGTACTCATCGGTGCGGGCGGCGATGGCGGTAATGGCCTGATCGCGGTCGAGTCCTCCCAGATAAGCGCCGGCCGCACTGACGCCGGGGTAAACCTTACCCGCGTACACCAGGCTGAAGCCCAGCCACAGTAACCCCAGCACCAAGCCAAGTGTGGCCAGGATACCGGCGACCATTGTCAAGCGCGGGCGGCCGGGCGGCCGGGCGGGCCTGTCGAAGTCGTTTGGCCCGCCCGGCCCGGACAGCGGTATGTCGGTAACTGTAGTCATACTTAACTATTATAATATGAAATTTTAGTCCTAATGCTAATTTCCAAGCTAGCTCCGCTGCTTAGGGGGGCGCGGTTTTCGCCTGCAGCTGCTTAACCGCGTCGCCCACCAGCTGCGACTTTTCCTTGGCACAAACCAGCAGCCCTTCGGGCGTGTCCACCACCACGATACCGGACAGCCCGACGGCGATCACCGGCTTGGTAGAGCCGTGAATCATCGAGTCTTCGCACTCAATTAAGTAGACGTCGCCTTTTAAGGCGTTGTGGTCTTTGCCCGCCAGAATCTGATGCAGATCAAAAAAGGAGCCGATGTCGGCCCAGTCGAAGCGCCCGGGTATGACCTGAATGCGGTTGGTTTTTTCGATCAAGGCGGTGTCGATCGGCAGCGCCGGCAGCTCCAAGTAAGCCTCGCTCAGCCGCTTGGGGTCGTCTTGCCGCCGGCACAGCTCCTGGTAGGCCCCATACAGCTCCGGCGCGAACTGGCGCAGATTAGCCTCAAACACCGCCACCGGCGCGGCAAACAGCCCCAGGTTCCACAGGTAGCGCCCGTCTGCGACGTACTGCGTGGCCACTTCCAGCTGCGGCTTCTCGACAAACCGCTCCACCTCCAGCACCGGCAAGTCCTCGCTAGTGTTAATGGGGGTGCCCACCTTAATGTAGCCGAAGCCGGTGGCCGGATAGTTCGGCTTAAGGCCGATCAGGGTGATCTTCTGGGCCTCGGCCGAGGCGGCGGCGGCGGCCCGCACGGTCCGCGCAAACCCCTCATCGTCGACGATGTGATGGTCGGCGTGCAGGAAGATGACGGTTTCGTGCGGTGAGGTTTGCTTAATCCTGGCCAGTGCCAGGGCGATGGCGGAGGCGGTGCCCCGGCGGGCCGGCTCTACGATCAGGTGCTCGGGGGGTAGGTCCGGCAGCTGCTTGGCCACCTCCAGGCTGTGCGACGCTTCGGGCAAAATGTAGACATCTTTGGTCACCGCCTTGGCCCGGCGGTAGGTGTTTTCCAGCAGCGAGGTTTTGCCGGTCAGGCGCAGCAGATGTTTGGGGTAGTTGGGCTGACTCAAGGGCCACAGCCTGGTACCCGATCCTCCGGCAATGATAACGATAATCATGGGGGCATTATAACAGTCGGTTATAATCATAACCATGCGAGTGTTAATCGCCGGGGGCGCGGGCTACATCGGCGGCGTCACAGCCAAGCTGTTTCAAGAAGCCGGCCACGACGTGGTCGTCTTCGACAACCTTTCAACCGGTCATCGGCACAACTTACAGGACGCCGAGTTGGTGGTTGGCGACTTAACCAAACCGGGTGACTTGCAGGCGCTGTTTGACGGGCGGCGGTTCGACGTGGTCTTAAACTTTGCCGCCAAGATCCAGGTCGAGGAGTCGATGCGCCGGCCCAGGCTGTACTTTGAGAACAACAGCTTTGGCGCCTTGCGGCTAATTGACGCCGCCGTAGAGGCGCACGTCAAAAACTTTATCTTTTCCTCGACCGCCGCCGTTTACGGCCAGCCCGAGACGGTGCCCATCCCGGAATCGGCTCAGCTCAAACCGATTAACCCCTATGGTTTAAGCAAGCTGCTGGTTGAGCAAATGCTAGCCAACTACCAGCTGACTAGCGGGTTGGGCTGGACCTCTTTTCGTTACTTTAACGCCGCCGGGGCTTACCGGGGAATCGGGCCGGAGTATCCTGTGATGACACATCTAGTACCCAAAGCGATTGAGGCGGTTATACAAAGCGGAGAGCTAAAGGTGTTCGGCCATGACTATGATACTCCCGACGGCACGGCCTTGCGTGATTACGTCCATGTCTATGACATAGCTAAAGCCCACGTGCTGGCGGCCGAGCAAATGGCCGGCGGACAGGTCTTTAACCGGGCCATTAACCTTGGCACAGGCCGCGGCCATTCCGTGCTGGAGGTAGTTAAAACGCTTGAAAAAGTGGCCGGCCGGCCGATCAAGTACCAGGTTACAGACCGCCGCCCCGGCGATCCGGCAGCGCTGGTAGCCAGCAACCGCTTAGCTCAGCGGCTGCTGGGCTGGTCGGCGGAGCGCGGCTTGGAGCAAATCATCGCCGACGCGTACGCCTGGCGGCGAGCATTACGTGGCTGAAGAACCCATTTGACCCATTGAACTTATGCTATAATGAGGCCAGTTAAGGAAACAAAAACGGGGGGTACATTATGGCTAAGTTCTCGGTCCGCAAAAATTTAACCATCGCCATCATCAGCCTGCTGGCCGTCGGCTTGGTTGCGGCCGCCGGTTACGTCAAGGTTAACCAGTCAAAACAGCCCCCCGCACAAGATCAGGAGGCATCGGTCACCGAGGCCGACCCGTCGGGCGACCGGGCCGCCCGCGAAGAAGATTCTACCCGGCCTAGCAACAATCAGACACAACCTCAGCCCACGCCGCAGCCCAGTACCCCCGGAAGCACCAAAAAGCAGATTAAGCCGGTGGTGACCACCTTCGGGCAAAGCCCCGACAAAGCCACCGTGTTGATCCGGGCCTACACCGAAGAGTCCGCTCCCGGGACCTGCGTTGTCAGTTTCAGAAAAGCGGGCAGCCCGCCGCTGGAGCGCACCGCTCCGACGTTGCTGCGAGGCGACGTCCAGCGCTGCCAAGGGTTTGATATTCCCGCCGCCGAGTTTCCCGCTAAGGGTGAATGGTCGTTTAGCGTGCGCATCTTTTCTGACCGTTACGAGGGCGCCTCCGCCGCGCAAACCATCAATGTCCAGTAAAGCGGCGCCTAAGTTGCTCAAAATCTTCGCTCCGGTGCTGCTGGCCGTCATCGCCGCCGTAACCTTTAACGTCCAGCCGGCCCAAGCCACCCACACGCCTTACAACGCCGGCGCCATCGTCGACGACGGCCGCTTTACCAACACCGCCACCATGTCGGAGGCCGACATTCAAAACTTTTTGGCCTCTAAAGGCCCCTGTCTAAAAGATTACTACTCGCCCGAGCCGCTCGGCGGCAACAGCTACGGCGGCAACGTCCGGGCCTCGCGCACCATCTGGAAAACCGCCCAGCTGCACGGCATCAACCCCCAAGTCATCATCGTGACGCTGCAAAAGGAGCAAGGACTGGTTACCACCACCAGCTGCGACAGCTACAAGTACCGCACCGCCATGGGTATGGGCTGTCCGGACGGCGCCGACTGCAACGCCGCCTACTTTGGCTTCTCGCAACAGGTCTGGGAAGGCACCAAGCTGCTGCGCAACTGCTTTTTCCAGGACAAAGGCTGGTACTGCTCGTACATTCCCGGCACCACCGGCTACGTTAAATACAATCCCGACTCCGGTTGCGGCGGCACCAATGTTTACATTTCTAACCGCTCCACCGCCACGCTCTACACCTACACCCCCTACCAACCCAACGCCGGCGCGCTCTCAACCATGGGCACCGCCCCCTGCGGAGCCTACGGCAACCGCAACTTCGTGCATTATATGGATCTGTGGTTCCCGGCGGTGCCATACGCCTGGCAACTGGTTTCCCAGCAAGCCTACACTAACGGGGCCATGACAACCCCGGCCGACTTAACCAACCTGTTGCCGGGACAAACGGCCACGCTGGTGGTGGTGGCCAAAAACGCCGGGTCCAGTACCTGGTCTAACGCCGGGTCCAATCCCGTCAGGCTCGGCACCTCCAACCCCAGAGACCGCAACAGCGCGTTTGCGACCGGCTGGATAGCGCCGACACGTACCGCTACCTTCACCCAAAAACTGGACGCAGCGGGAGGCTGGATCGCTGCCAGTACTGTGGCCACGGGCGAAACCACCAGGTTCGTTTTCTCTATCACCATGCCAAGTGAACCGGGAACATGGAAAGAGTACTTTACCCCCATCGTCGAGGGTATTACCTGGATGAACGATCCGGGTATGTACTTTTTCATTAAGTCCCCGGATTACCGCTATAAACTGGCCGGGCAAACCTCCGATGTCGATCTGGCTACACTCAAGCCAGGCCAAACGGCCAACGTCACCTTTGCCGCTAAAAACATGGGAGCGGTGACGTGGCGGGCGGGCGGCCCTACCCCCACCCGCCTCGGTACCGACAACCCTCGTGACCGCGCCAGCGCCTTTACCTCGGCAGGGTGGTTAAGCGAGAGCCGGCCCGCCGGGCTGGCGTCCGACGTCCCCCCGGGAGGCATCGGCACCTTCAGTTTTAAACTGACCGCCCCCTACACCTCAGGCAGTTACTCGGAGTACTTTAACGTCGTAACGGATGGCGTTACCTGGCTGCCAAGCCAAGGGGTTTACTACGCCATTGGCGTCACCAGCGGAACCGCCGCGGCCAGCAGCCTCGATAAGGCCGCGGCGAGCGGCTTGCCGGGCGAGACGTCCAATGCCGTTACCCTCAGATTCACCAACACCGGCTCTACCTACTGGCGCCGCGACGGCGCTAACCCAACCAGAATCGGAACCACTGCCAGCGGCGGCGACCGCCCCAGCGACTTTGCCGACTCATCCTGGCTGTCAAGCAGCCGAGCGGCGGCCTTAAACGAAGAGTCGGTGGCGCCCGGCGCCAGCGGCAGCTTTACCTTCCGGCTCAAGCTCCCCTCCTCCCCGGGCATCTACTCAGAGACCTTCACGCCGCTAATCGAGGGGGTAGCCTGGCTGGGGGTCAGCACTACGGTCTCGATAACCGCCCATGGAACATACCAATGGCAAATCATCTCCCAGTCTGCCGGCGCCGATCTCACTCGCCTCTCCCCCGGTCAAACCGCTACCCTAAAAGTTCAGGCCAAGAACGTCGGCACAAGCGTGTGGTCGAATGCGGGAGAATACCCCGTTCGTCTTGGCACTAGTACCCCCCGTGACCGCCACAGTCTCTTTATGGATGGCTGGCTAGCCCCCGCCAGAGCCGCAACCTTTGCCGGAGCGCCGGGTTCCACCGTAGCTAACGGCCAAATTGCCGAGTTCACCTTTCCTATCACCGTACCGGCAGCCGCCGGCGTTCATAGGGAGTATTTTAGCCTGGTAGCCGATAAGTACACCTGGATGAACGACCCGGGCATGAACTTCTATATGCAGGTGTACGACGGCTACTCCTGGGCGCCGGCCGGACAAGAGGCCTATTCCGATCCCACCTACACTACTCGTCAGGACCTCACAAATCTAACTCCGGGACAGGTCACCTACTGGCGGGTGAAAGCCAAGAACACCGGCAGCGCCACCTGGTTTAAGACAGGCCGTTACCCTTTCCGGCTGGGCACCACCAACCCCCGTGACCGCAACAGTGCCTTTTGCAACACCGGCTCCTGGCTCGGCTGCAGTCGGCCGGTCGGGTTGACGGAAAGTGAGGTTGCTCCCGGCGGAATCGGCACCTTCACGTTCGCAACTAAGGCACCAGCTGCTTCCGGCACTTATCTAGAGTACTTCACCCCTGTCGTTGACGGATTGAGGTGGCTAAATGATCCCGGGATGAATTTTTACACGGTAGTGCGTTAACCCAATGAGGCCCCGTCAAGCCGGCCTGACCGCAATGGCCGCGCTGGCTTTAGCTGGTTTCGCCATCGTCCTTACGCCAAGAAGTCCAACCTTAGCGGACACTCCGACAGCCATAGTGCGCTTTCACAGCCAAGAGGCCAAGCAGCGGTTTTTGGAACGGCATTCACTAGAACCGGACAATCTAACCAGGGTGGAAGGACTTGATGGGTATGTTGTACCCATGCGTCCTAGTCAGATTCACCCCAACGCCGGGCTGGACGTGTCCCCCAACATCACCTACAAAGCCCTGCTCACCCCCAACGACCCCATATCCCCGCAGTGGTACACCGACAAGATCTCGGCCCCCCAGGCCTGGGACATCACCACGGGGTCAAGCGATGTAACGGTTGCTATTGTTGACACGGGGTATGCGCTTGACCATCAGGACATGGTTGGCCGCTGGGCCGAGAACGCGGGCGAAAAGGGTCTTACCGCCAGTGAAGGCCCGGCCCCCAACTGTACCAGCCGGGGGTTAGTGCTCGACAAAAACTGCAACAACCTCGATGACGACAACAACGGCTACAAGGACGACTGGCGGGGCTGGGACTTCTCTCAAAGCGACAACCTCCCCAACGCCGGCAGCGTTGACGCAGCCGGCGACTTTGTTTCTCACGGTACCGTTACCTCCGGTTTAATCGGCGCCACCGGCAACAACGGCGTAGGGGTAGCCAGCCTCAACTGGGGCTCGAAAATCCTGCCTATTCAGGCGCTAACCGACGACGGCATCGGCTACACCTCCACCATCGCCACCGCCATCCGCTACGCGGCCGACCGGGGAGCCAAAGTTATTAGCCTCAGTCTAGGTTCGCCCGATCCCGACAAGCTGATGCAGGACCAGATCAACTACGCTATCTCTAAGGGCGCGGTGGTAGTAGCGGCCGCCGGCAACAGCGGCACCAGTACCTGCGGCTGCATGGCCTACCCGGGCAACTACCCGGAAGTGGTGGCGGTGGGCGCCAGCGACAGTAACGACGCTCGGGCCTCGTTCAGCAGTTATGGCCCCAACCTTGACGTGGTGGCACCAGGTGCCGGTACCATCCGCACCACCTACTGGAGCTCGAGCAACCAGACCTCAAGCTACACCACTAGCGCCAACGGCACCTCCATCTCGACCCCAATCGTGGCCGGCCTGGCGGCTCTCTATAAATCAGCCCACCCCTCTGCCGGACCCAACGACGTAGTCGGTAACATTCTCGCCCGGGCCGACAAAGTCGCCGGTATGAACGGGCAAAACCGGACGGATCAGTACGGCTATGGCCGCATTAACTCCCAGGCCACCGTCCGCAGCTTCACCTACGCCCTCGCCTCCCAAGAGGCCTACACCACCAGTGCCAAGACCACGGCTGTGGACTTAACTAACTTATCTCCCGGTCAAACCGCCTGGCTGGTGTTCAAGGCCCGTAACAGCGGCAACGTGAGTTGGAGCAACGGCGGCTCTAACCCGGTGCGCTTAGGCACGGAGGCTCCCAGGGACCGCGGCAGCCGCTACGCTACCGGGGCCTGGTTGGGACCGAATCGGCCGGCCGGACTGGTTGAGGCAAGCGTGGCGCCCGGCGAGGTGGGCACCTTTGAGTTCCCCATTGCCGTTCCTAAGGGCGGCGGGACCTTTAACGAGCGCTTTAACCTAGTAGCCGAGGGCATCACTTGGATGAACGACATCGGGTTGTACTACCATACGGTGGTTAAGTCCGACTACTCCTGGAGTGTGACCAGTCAGTACGCCTACACCGACTCCACCAAGATAACCCCTGCAGATTTAACCAAGCTCTCTCCCGGCCAAACTGTGTACGTAGGTTTTACCGCCCGCAACAGCGGTACGGCCACCTGGTACAACACCGGCCCCTACCCGGTGAACGCCGCCACCGCCCGGCCGACCGACCGCAGTAGCGGCTTCCAGTCAACCGGCTGGCTGGCGCCCCAACGGCCAGCCCGTATGAAAGAAGCCAGCGTAGCGCCGGGGGGAATAGCGACGTTCGAGTTTAACTACACCGCCCCCGCTGCGGGCGGGACCTACCAAGAGTACTTTAGGCCGGTGGCGGAAGGTATTGCCCACCTGAACGATGCGGGGATGTATTTTAATAGCGTGGTCAACAGCAACTACTCCTGGAGCCTCACCGGCCAGTACGCCTACACCGACTCCACCAAGACAACCCACATAGATTTAACCAACCTCTCCCCCGGCCAAACGGTGTACGTAGGCTTTACCGCCCGCAACACCGGCACCGCCACTTGGTACAACACCGGCCCCTACCCGGTGAACGTCGCTACCTCTCACCCGCGTGACCGCAGCAGCGCATTCGCTAGCACCGGCTGGATGAGTCCGGCCCGGCCGGCCAAACTAAGCGAAGCCAGTGTGGCACCTGGCCAAACCGGCACCTTTGAGTTCAACTACACCACTCCAGCCGCTACAGGAATTTATCGGGAATACTTCAACCCGGTGGCCGAAGCGATTGTCCATTTGAACGACCCAGGCATGTACTTTTACACGGTGGTGAAGTAGTGCCACTCCCGATAAGCAAGTTTGCAACCAAAAGAGTTTTCGTGGTTACCGCCAGCGTCATCCTCGTTGTCCTGGCCGGATTTATATACAAGCAAGGAACGGCCACGGCCATTAAAAATAATCAGGTTACAGGCTTAGGTGCCAACGGGGAGCCTTCGGTAGTCGCGCTGGAACCTGGCGAGACCAGCACCACGTACGACTCACCGGTACGCCAGACCGATTTCCAGTTTAACGCAATTGCGCCCCAGTGGCGGCAGAGTGACGCGGCGGCGGAGGCCAGTCGGGTGTTTTTACGTACTTCTGTAGACGCCAAAACCTGGACGGATTGGATGGAGGTAGAAGGGTCCCGGCCGCTGCGCGATGATGCCCCCAGCCCCGACACCATGTTTGCCGAAACCCCGTTAATGATCCAGGGGCGGTTTTTTCAGTACCGTGTCGCCTTGTCGCGGCAAGACCCGGCGCAGCCTGCTCCTGAAGTTTCCGATTTAAAGGTTACCTATATCGATTCGCGGCAAAACTTAGCTCAAAAGTTAATGGGAGCCCTGACTAGCTTTTTAGCTCCCGACACCCGGGCAGCGGCCCAAGGCCCGGCCGTTGTTTCGCGCGCCGGCTGGGGCAGCCCCGATCCGGACGGCACGGCCTACCAGGGGACGTCACTGTACTGGGGCCCCGAGTACGTCCAGACCAAGCAGGTGTTTGTCCACCATACCGTCAGCGCCAACAACCAGCCGGATCCGGCCGCCACGGTCAGGGCCATCTGGCAGTATCACACCCACACTCTCGGGTGGGGAGACATCGGCTACAACTTCTTAACCGACCAGCATGGCACCATTTACCAAGGGCGGTTTGGCGGCGACCATGTGGTGGCGGGCCATGTCTACGGCTACAACCGCGGCTCTCTGGGGATTGCGGCGATTGGCTGTTTTGACCCCAACGACTCCGCCTGCAAACAGCTAAACAACGGCAATGTCACCGGCCCCTCCTCGGCGCTCCTGAACGGCTTGACCAACTTTTTGGGCTGGAAAACCAGCGGTTACCAAATTAACCCCAACACTACCCACACTTTCTGCGGCACCGCCTGCCTGAACCTTTGGACCGTTGCCGGCCACAAGGACGCCTTAAGTACCGCCTGCCCCGGCAACTTGCTGTACGACCAGCTGGGTTTTATCCGCAACCAAACCAGCCAGCGCAAACTGCACTACGACTACTCCTGGGCGCTCTCCTCCCAGGCCGCTTACACCACCAGTGCCAAGACCGCGGCTGTGGATCTGACCAATCTCTCTCCCGGTCAAACCGCTTGGCTGGTACTTAAGGCTCGTAACAGCGGCAACTTAACTTGGAGCAACAGCGGCGCAAACCCTGTCAGCCTGGGAACTGAAGTCCCGCGCGACAGGGCCAGCCGCTTCGCGACCGGGGCGTGGCTAGGGGCTAACCGTCCCGCCCGGTTAGTAGAGGCAAGCGTGGCGCCCGGAGAGGTGGGTACCTTTGAGTTCCCCATTGCCGTACCTAAGGGCGGGGGGGTATTTAATGAACACTTTAACTTAGTAACCGAAGGCGTCACCTGGATGAGCGACGTGGGACTTTACTACCACACAACGGTTAAGTCCGGCTACTCCTGGGGGGTCACCAGCCAGTACGCCTACACCGACTCCGCCAAGACCGCGCCGGCCAACCTGCATGATCTCTCCCCCGGCCAAACCGTTTTCGTCGGCCTAACCGCCCGCAACAACGGCACAGCGACCTGGTACAACGGCGGACCATACCCGGTCAACCTAGCCACCACGCGCCCGACCGACCGCACCAGCCGCTTCCAGTCAACGGGCTGGCTGGGGGCCCAGCGTCCGGCCCGCATGAAAGAAGCCAGCGTAGCCCCAGGGGAAACCGCTACCTTCGAGTTTAACTACACCGCTCCTGCCAGCGGCGCTTATCAGGAGTACTTTAACCCCGTGGCAGAGGGCATCATGCACATGAACGACGCGGGGGTTTACTACGACACCCGGGTAAAGTATGACTTCACCTACGCCCTCGCCTCCCAAGAGGCCTACACCACCAGTGCCAAGACCACGGCTGTGGACTTAACTAACTTATCTCCCGGTCAAACCGCCTGGCTGGTGTTCAAGGCCCGTAACAGCGGCAACGTGAGTTGGAGCAACGGCGGCTCTAACCCGGTGCGCTTAGGCACGGAGGCTCCCAGGGACCGCGGCAGCCGCTACGCTACCGGGGCCTGGTTGGGACCGAATCGGCCGGCCGGACTGGTTGAGGCAAGCGTGGCGCCCGGCGAGGTGGGCACCTTTGAGTTCCCCATTGCCGTTCCTAAGGGCGGCGGGACCTTTAACGAGCGCTTTAACCTAGTAGCCGAGGGCATCACTTGGATGAACGACATCGGGTTGTACTACCATACGGTGGTTAAGTCCGACTACTCCTGGAGTGTGACCAGTCAGTACGCCTACACCGACTCCACCAAGATAACCCCTGCAGATTTAACCAAGCTCTCTCCCGGCCAAACTGTGTACGTAGGTTTTACCGCCCGCAACAGCGGTACGGCCACCTGGTACAACACCGGCCCCTACCCGGTGAACGCCGCCACCGCCCGGCCGACCGACCGCAGTAGCGGCTTCCAGTCAACCGGCTGGCTGGCGCCCCAACGGCCAGCCCGTATGAAAGAAGCCAGCGTAGCGCCGGGGGGAATAGCGACGTTCGAGTTTAACTACACCGCCCCCGCTGCGGGCGGGACCTACCAAGAGTACTTTAGGCCGGTGGCGGAAGGTATTGCCCACCTGAACGATGCGGGGATGTATTTTAATAGCGTGGTGCAATAAATTTCATGCTGCAGAGCAGGAATGTTAACAGCCCTGCTCGAATCTGTTATCCTTATATGAGTAAAACGAGGCGAGAATGGACTTTTGGCGGGACAAGAGGGTCTTGGTTACCGGCGGCAATGGCTTTCTCGGCTCTCATCTAGTCGCCAAGCTGAAGGCGAAAGGAGCCGACGTAACGGCGCCCACTCACGCGGACTACGATTTAGTTGAGCTCACGCAAATTAAAAAGATGTATGCGGAGAACCCCTGCCAAATGGTTATCCATTTAGCCGCTAAAGTCGGTGGGATTGGGGCTAACCGAGAACACCCCGGATCTTTTTTTTACGACAACCTAATGATGGGCGTGCAGCTACTCCACCAAGCCTATCTCAATAAGATTCCGAAGTTTGTCGCCCTTGGTACGGTTTGTGCTTACCCAAAACATACTCCGGTCCCCTTCAAGGAGGAGGATCTCTGGAATGGGTACCCAGAAGAAACCAATGCTCCATATGGATTAGCCAAGAAAATGATGCTGGTACAGTCGCAAGGCTACAGAGCAGAGTACGGCTACAACTCTATCTTCCTGCTACCTGTTAACATGTACGGCCCCGGAGACAATTTCCACCCCGAAACTTCACATGTGATCCCGGCACTGATAAAAAAATGCGTTGACGCGGGGGAAAACGACGATGCAGAAGTTGTAGTTTGGGGCGACGGTTCCGCTACCCGAGAGTTTTTGTATGTTGAGGACGCCGCCGAAGGTATTATTTTGGCAGCAGAAAAGTACAACAACAGCGAGCCGATTAACTTGGGTTCCGCTTTCGAGATTTCCATTAAAGACTTGGTTAACCTTATCGCCAGAGCAACCGGCTTCAAAGGTAGAATAGTCTGGGACACGAGTAAGCCCAACGGTCAACCGCGCCGGAAATTGGATACATCGAAAGCTGAGGGCGAGTTTGGTTTTAAATCGAGAGTTACCTTCGATGAGGGACTACGCAAAACTATTGACTGGTACTTGGCTCATCGACAACATCAGCCTCAATAACAACCGCCATGGATCTTACTAAGAAAACGGTCAGAAATTCCGTTTACAGTTTCGTCGCTTTTGCGTGGCCGGTTCTTCTGTCTTTCTTCGTCACTCCTTTTGTGGTTAGAGCCCTAGGTGCCGAAAGTTATGGGATTTTAGCCTTAGTCACGTCGTTTGTTGGCTTTTTGGCCTTTGTAGACTTTGGTATATCTCCCTCTCTAGTGAAGTACACCGCTGAGTATTATGCGCAGAAAAAGTATCAACTCCTAAGCCGGCTCTTCTCTACGGCGCTATTTTTCTATTTAATCATTGGGCTTGTCGCTGCCGTAGCAATCTCTCTCTTCGCACACTTTTGGGCCTCAGACTTTTTCAAAGTAAGCGCCGGCAACTCGGCAACTATTCGAGTAGTCTTTTACATAGCAGCCTTTGGTTTTTTAGCCAACATGATTTTATCGGCCTTCTCTGCCATCCCCGGGTCCCTGCAGCGATTCGACATTACCAGCAAGATAAATCTCCTGGTGTCTACGGTTGCGTCTGCGCTCACTGTAGCCCTAATTATGATGGGGTTCGGAGTGGCCGCCTTAGTTTTGCTGGGTGCGTGCATTAGCTTTATAGCAATATTTGTTTATGCCAGAGTCAATAAAAGGCTTATTCCCCAACTTAAGCTCGTTCCGACCTTTGATAAGGAAACCACCAAAAAAATCTTTGTTTTTGGCGGTTACGCCACAATCAGTACGTTAGCCGGAACCATCTTACTGGAGTTAGATAAGATTATTCTAGGCTATAGCCTAGGTACTGCAGCAGTAGCCTTTTACGTTCTGCCTGGTGGCCTGGCCATAAAAGTGCAGCGGTCCATAGCCGCCATCACAACTGTGATTTTCCCTCTTAGCTCCGAGCTTTTTGCGACGGGACAGCTAGATAAGCTACAGCGACTGTATTGGCGGGCGGTTCGCTTAACCTTGACCCTAATTGTCCTAGGCGTCACGCCAATGTATGTGTTATCTTACCCTTTTCTGCTCCACTGGGTCGGCCTGGAATTTGCTCAAAAAAGCTCCTTAGTGATGCAGTTGTTGCTAGCTACATACTCTATACTTGCCATGACTACCATCCCTTCTTATATTGCCTTTGGCGCCGGCAAACCCCGCCCTGTGGCTATATTTTCGGTTGTATCTGGCATGCTTAATGTGCTACTGGTCATCCTCCTAATCCCCAGCTTCGGCGTCAATGGGGCTGCTTTCGCATTCTTACTGTCGGTCTTGCCTTCATTCATTTTTATTCATTTTGTAGAAAGATCAATCCTCAAGATAAGGGGCTTACACTTCTACCTCAAAACTCTATACAAGCTAGCCATTCTGGCGGCTATCGAGTTAGCCTTAGCCTACCTCCTAAGAGGCCACATTGTCGGCCTAAAGGAGTTTGTACTAGTGTACCTGTTAATAGTCGGGGTAAGCGCAGTCAGTTTCCTTTTGCTCGGGCTTAGCGATAAGCAGGATAGAGAGTTGCTGGTTCTCATAAAGCGTAGAATAAAACCGTAACCAGGGCTTGAGCCAGCTAGACGCTTCGAGGCTACACGGGCAACAGCGAGTACAAAAGTGAAAGTTGCTAAAATGCGAGGCACTCGTTGGCTTATTCAAATAGTACGGCCAAAGAAACAAGTTGGTGGCTGTTAGTAAAAAGGAACAATAGAGGTATGATATAGCAAGAGATGTCTTATAAACTTCCGTCCCGCCGCCTTTGATAAAAACGACTTTTAGGTAAACCGGCCAATGATAAAACTTATCAAATCGACTTTTTACAATGAAGAATCCACCAAGCAAGAGCTTACCCGCTTCATAGGATCGGCCGCTCAGCTCAGTTTTGGCCAGGAATGCGAGCGGTTTGAGCGCCATTTATCGGGCTACCAGGGCTGCGATGACAGTATTTTTCTTAACAGCGGCAGTTCAGCTAATCTGGCTATTATCCAGGCCCTGCTCAATCTCGGCCGCCTGAAAAACGGTGATATCGTAGCCTTTTCGGCCCTAACTTGGTCAACCAATGTTATGCCCCTGATCCAGCTTGGGCTGGAGGCCCTACCGGTAGATGTGGAGCTTGATACCTTAAACGTTTCCAGCCGAAAATTGCGCCAAATGCTTGATCAGTTCCCGGTTAAAATGGTGTTTTTAACCAACTTGCTAGGCTTCTGCGATGACATAGATGAAATTGCAAAAATTTGCCAGGAAAGAAATATTATTTTAATCGAAGACAACTGTGAAGCGCTGGGGAGCGCGTACCGCGGACGGAAACTAGGCAACTTCGGATCCGCCAGCACCTTTTCGTTTTATGTCGGTCACCATATGTCCACTATCGAGGGTGGGGCCATCTGCACTGACGACCAGGAGTTGGCCAGCATGGTTCGACTGGTGAGAGCACATGGCTGGGACCGCAATCTCAATCTGACGGCTCAAACGGAAGTACGTAAAAAATTCAACATTAACTCCGCCTTTTACTCGCGCTATACCTTTTATGAGCTAGGATACAATCTGAGGCCAACTGAAGTTGCTGGTTTTTTGGGCAACATCCAGATTAAATACCTGGACGAAATCGTACAGCAGCGTCAACGAAATTATCTGGAGCTTGCACCTCGTATCTATCAGCAATCCGATCGCTTCTACCCCATTCGTTACGATCACATGGATACATTGTCGAATTTTGCAGTGCCCGTGGTCTGTCGATCTCCAGAGATTCGGGACGAGCTGGTTAAAAAGTGCGAAGGCCGGATTGAGCTGCGACCCGTGGTTGGTGGGGATATGACGCAACAACCTTTTTTTGATCGCCATGAGCGGATCTTCCGGAAGGTGCTGGGCCGATCGAACGCTAAACTGATACACGAACAGGGCCTATACTTCGGCAATAACCCCGAGCTGACCGACGACGAAAAAGCCGAGATTATCGACGTTTTTAGTGGTAAAACGCAGTGAACTCAAAACGTAGTGCTTTTAAAAATTTCCGCCGACTATTCCTCTTGGAATTTATGAGAATTAGCCGGCAGTATCAATGAAGATAGCAATAGTAGTCTGGGACTTAACCGTTAGTGGCGGGACTCAACGGCAAGCCCTCGAACTGGCACGCCAATTGGCCAAGCAGCATGAGGTGGATATTTGGTGTTACTGCTATGATTCGTCAAAATGTTACCCTGAATTAACCCAAGGGCTAGTAATTAAGAAGCTCGCCTCAACGCCACCCCGTCCCCCAGAGGGGTCTCAGAATAAAATTGCCGCTGTTCTAGCTGAAGGCTACTCCTCTTTCCATCGGGACGATAAAAGGGCCTGCAGGCTTGCCGAAGCGGTAGACGGCGGATACGACGTCGTTAACTTCCACGACCTCCACATGGAAAAAGTAGCAAACAGATACAAACAGCGGTTCCCCTCCGCAAAGGCGATATGGATGTGCAATGATGTACCAATCTTAAAAACCCGCGAACACTACCGCAACTACCCCCTTAAGCCCAAATCACTTCTAGGCGCCTTATCTGCCTGGGCGCTACATGCCCTTTTTTGGGCTGAGGAGCGACGAGTGCAGGGACTGATAAAAGCCTTTGATCGCACGGTTGTGCTGGATAACAGGAACCGGGCTTTGCTTAATACCCATATGAAACACCAATCTATCGTTATCCGCAGCGGCTTGGATACCTCCAGCTTCCAGCCCAAATTCGAGAAGACCAACAAGACATTTACCGTCATGGCGGCTGGTATTTTCTTCCGCTGGCGCCGGTTTGAAGACGCTATTGACGGCGTCAGCCTGTTGGCAAAAGAGGGGCTAAAAGTTCAGCTCAACATTGCGGGCAGCGCTCAGTTTGACCCAGAATACGGACAGATGTTGACTGACCGAGTTAAGGCGTTGGGCCTGGAAAAGCAAGTTTTATTTTTGGGTAGGCTATCAGAAGCTGATCTGCGAGAGCACTACCGCAACAGTGATGTTTTTGTTTTTCCAAATCACAATCAAACATGGGGGCTGGCGGTCTTCGAAGCAATTGCCTCAGGAACGCCGGTAATAGTGTCTAAAACAGCCGGGGCTCACGAGGTGCTCGAGGAGGGTAAGACCGCCTTATTGATAGAGCCACTCAAGCCAGAAAAGTTAGCGGCAACTGTTAAAACCCTACTAGTCGACCCAGAGCTGCGACAGCGTCTAGCCCTGGCGGCTTACGAATTTGTTAAACATAACATCAGCTGGTCGAAGTATTCTGAAAACATGCTGAAAGTGTTTCAGGGAGCCGCAAAAGAAGATGCCTAAACACGCTTCCCCGAAAGTTTTCATCATCACGCCAATACACAACGGCATAAGCCATACCACTAAATATATCGAGTCGGTGCAACATATAGATTACCCCAATTACGGCCTGATCATAGTCGATGACGGCTCAACCGATGGTTCAAGCTCGGTTATTAAGTCCTCCTTCCCCGATGTAGAAGTACTCCAGGGCGATGGCGGTCTTTGGTGGTCTGGAGCGACCAATTTAGGCATTAAAGCAGCCATAGCTAAAGAGGCCGATTATGTTCTAACGATGAATAACGATGTCATTCTTGATTCCGCTATACTGCGCGGGTTAGTTGAGGCGTCAGCGGCCACGCCAAAGGCCATAATCGGTGCCAAAATTTACTACCGAGATGACCCCTCAAAGGTGTGGTACTTTGGGGCTAAGCTGGATAGCGACCTGGCGGACATTGTCTTGATAGACGGGGAGGATGAAGATTTTACAGAAAGACAGGAGGTGGATATGCTAACCGGCATGGGGATGCTAATACCCATTAAGGCTTTCAGTACTACTGGTCTTTTTGATGCCAAAAACTTTCCCCAGTACTTTGGCGATAGCGACTTCTCGCTACGTGCGAAATCGAATGGGTACCGGTTGATAGTTGACCCGGCAAGCAAAGTATATGCCGATGTTGACTCCTCTTGGGTGTCCAGAGAAATGAAGAACCTTACTTTCGGCTTTTTCACCAAAGCCCTTTTCTCTATCCGCTCGCAGTTTAATATCATAATCAGATATAAATTTTACAAAAGATACTGGGGAAAAGGTTATCTAAAGGCATTTTTAAAGTTTTACGCTGTATTTTTCCGTGCTCACTTCCTGCCCTTTTTAAAACATAGGCTTAAAATGACGGTCGGCAAGGCATGATAACTTTGAAGCCTTTCACCAAAAACGCGGTTTACCACCATGGGAAAGGACAGTGAAAGTCTGCATTGCAGGTAATGTCCTTTTTGGAAGCCTTAAATCCGGCGTCTACCAATACACCAAACGGCTCACTGAGGCCTTGCTGCAAATCGACCAGTCGAACCAATACACGATTTTTGGCTTCTTGTTCTTTGGTAAAAAGATTCCTTCGCCGCCTTTAGGTACCAGGCCCAACCTAAGTTACCGCTTTATTCGCTTTTTACCTGGCCGGGTTTACAGCCGTCTCCACAAAAAGCGGCTGGCGCCTCCCGTGGATCTGTTGCTGCGCAGCCGTCCAGATATCTTCTTTTTCCCTCACTTCGTACGTTATCCGTTGGCATTAAAAGAAAAATCAATCATTGTTATTTACGACCTATCCTTTATCTTCCAGGCCAAGCACAGCGACCAGAAGAACCAGTGGTATTTGAGCCGTTTTGTGCCGCGTTCAATCAAAAAAGCTGATCACATTGTCACCATATCACAAAACTCACAGCAAGAGCTTGTTGAACATTATGCCGTCAGCCCCAAGCGTATTACTATCATCAACCCAGCCGTTGATCATGGCATCTACAACCCTCGCTCTCGGGACGAGATTGGTGCTATTAAAAACAAATTCGGTCTTAGCGATAAGTATGTTTTGTACACCGGTACACTGGAGCCACGGAAAAATATCGTAGGCCTATTGAACGCTTATGCCGCTCTGCCAAAATTGCTTCAGGAGGGGTATGCTCTGGTTTTAGCTGGCGGCAAGGGGTGGATGGATAGGGAGATCCTGCGCCGATTAAAGGAGCTTGAAGACCTTAATATCTTCTTGACGGGCTACGTGCCGGATGAGGATCTGCCGGCCCTCTACAGCGGCGCCTCCGTCTTTGTTTATCCCTCTTTCTACGAAGGCTTCGGGATGCCGCCGCTGGAGGCCATGGCCTGCGGCGTACCGGTTATTACCAGCGACAACTCCTCGCTGCCCGAAGTGGTGGGCGACGCCGGAATTATGATAAAAGCCGAGGACACCAAGGCTATCACTGCTGCGATGGAGCGGGTGCTAACCCACCCCAAGCTGGCGGTAGGAATGCGGCGCAAAGGGCTTGAGCAGGCCAAGAAGTTTACCTGGGAGGGCAGCGCCCGGAAGCTACTTAAGGTGTTAGAGAAGGTACACCAAACATGAAAACTCTAGTAACCGGCGCGGCGGGTTTCGTTGGCAAGCACTTGCTAGAACATCTGCGTTCAGAGAGCCAGGAAGTCTATGGTACAACCAAGAGTAGCCGCGAAACCGAAGGGTTTGTGACCGTTGATTTGATGAATTTTGAACGACTAAGGAGCGTTCTGGACCAAGTAAGGCCTGGTGTGATTTACCACTTGGCCGCCTTCTCTTCGCCTGCCCTCTCGTTTAAGCAGCCGGTTGCGGCCATCAATGAAACCTTGGCCATGGAGATCAACCTCTACGAAGCTTGCCTACAACTAAACATCCCCCCCAAATTCATAATTATCAGCAGCGGGCAGATCTATGGCAAGGCCGGCCCTAAAGAGTTGCCGCTGAGTGAAACTTCCTCGCTAGACTTCAACAGCCCTTATACTGTGGCCAAAGTGGGCCAGGAGAATCTGGCGAAAATGTATGCCAAACGAGGTTTTAACTCGATAATCGCTCGCCCCTTTAACCACATCGGTCCGGGCCAGCAGCCAGGATTCTTGGTGTCTGATCTGGCCAAGCAGATTGCCGAGCTGGAAAAACACGATGCGCCAACCCCCCTGAAGGTTGGAAATCTTAGCTCAAAGCGGGATTTTACCGATGTCCGGGATATTGTCAGAGCCTACAGCTTACTGGCCGAGAAAGGTGTGCCGGGAGAGGTTTACAACGTTTGCAGCGGTCGGTCGGTACCCGGCCAGCAGATCTTAAACCAGCTGCTGTCGCTTTCATCTAAACCAATTAAAGCCGAGCCGGATCCGGCTAAAATGCGGCCGTCCGACATTCCGGACTTGTATGGTGACGCTACCAAAATTCATCAGGCTACGGGCTGGCAGCCTGTTATTCCGCTAGAGCAAACGCTGCGGGACGTGCTGGACGATTGGCGCCTGAGGGCTTAGCTACTTAGCTAGCTTTTGGCTTTCTAGCTCCAGGTCGCCTTTAACCATCATTTTTATTAGCTCTTCAAAGCTGGTTTCCGATTGCCAGCCGAGTACTTTTTTGGCCTTTGTGGGGTCGCCGATTAACAGGTCGACCTCGGCCGGTCGCATAAAACGGGGGTCCTGCTTGACAGACTCAGACCAGTCCTCAATGCCCACCTCTTTAAAGGCTACGTCCAGCAGCTCTTTAATAGAGTGAGTTTCGCCGGTTGCCAAGACGTAATCGTCGGGTTCATCCTGCTGCAGCATCAACCACATCCCTTTAACGTAGTCGCCGGCAAAGCCCCAGTCGCGCTTGGAATCCAGATTGCCCAACGGAATCTCCTTCTGGAGACCCAGCTTTATCCGGGCTACCATGCTGGTAACCTTGCGGGTAACGAATTCGTGACCCCGCCGCGGCGATTCATGGTTGAACAGTATGCCGCAAGAGGCGTGTATGCCATAGCTTTCGCGGTAGTTAACGGTCATATAGTGCGCATAAGCCTTGGCCACTCCGTAGGGGCTGCGGGGGTGGAAAGGCGTTAACTCATTTTGGGGCGTTTCGCGTACCTTGCCGTACAGCTCGCTGGTAGAAGCCTGATAAAAGCGCATCTTCCCTTTGCCGCCGTCAATTATACGAATGGCCTCAAGCAGCCGCAGCGCCCCCAGACCGGTGATGTCGCCTGTTAGTTCGGGCTGCTTAAACGACAGCGCTACAAAGCTGATCGCCCCCAGGTTGTACACCTCGTCGGGCTGGCAGTACTCCAGCGCCGCCACCAACGAGCCCATGTCCGACAGGTCGCCCTCGACCAGCTCAACCGCCGGCAAAAGCTGCTCGACCATCGCCCGCTTGGGGTTGTTTTGTCCGCGGATTAGTCCGTAGACTTGGTAGTTTTTGCTAAGCAGCAGCTCGGCCAGATAGGTGCCGTCCTGGCCGGTGATGCCGGTGATGAGCGCGCGTTTTTGAGCTTGAGCCATAGAGTCCTCGAGTTAGTGCTTTTAATTTTCCCGTGGCCAAACCTAAAAGTCAAACAAAGATACCCGTCAAAAAAAATTGAGAGCTCAAGCGCAAGCTGGTACAATACCCACCTATGAACATCCCGCTACAGCGCTGGAGCCGCTACTTAATATACTTTATTCTAGCGACACTGCCGCTGGAGCGGATTCCGGCGCTTGATTTAAACGCGGGCGCGGCCGAGATCACCATCCGCCTCAGCCAGGTAGCTGGACTACTTTTAATCGCCATCAACCTGCCGCTGCTGTGGGACAGGCGCCGCCAATTACTCAACCCGCCCTGGCGCTGGCTGGCGCTGTTTTTGTTTGTGACACTGCTGTCGGCCGGGCTGGCCGCCGATCCGGTCGAAGGGCTGATGGTAACCGCCTTCACCGCTTTCGTAGCCATACTGGCCCGGACCTTGGCCAACCGCCTGGAGGTTAGCCAACTACCCGTTTACGGCGCCGTCATCGCCGTCAGCGCGCTGACCGTTACCGCTTTCGGCTTTTTCCAGTACTTTGCCGACCTCATCGGCCTGCCCACCTCTATTACCGGCCTGCGCCCGCACTACACCAAGGCGGTGTTCGGTTTCCCGCGCATCCAGTCGACCGCGCTGGAGCCGCTGTACTTTGCCAACTACTTATTAATCCCGGTTGCGCTAGCCGGCTCTCATTACGTTTTTACTAGACGCCGGCGTTGGTGGTGGCTGCTCCTGCCGCTTTTAACCGCCCTGTGGCTAACGCTGTCGCGCGGTGCCTTTGCCGGCATGGCGGTGCTGGTGCTGGTGCTGGCGGCGGCGGCGATACTGCTCAAGCATCGCCGCCAGCTGCTCGGCCTGATCGCCGCGGTGGCCTTGACCATCACGCTGGCCGTCGGGCTGATCGCGCTCGGCACGGCGGTCGACCAAAAGGACACTACCGCCGGCGAGAGCGTCAAGAAGTTCTCTCGGCAAACCACCAACGTCGGTTACGGCGAATCATCCGAAGGGCGCACGGTCACCAGGCGCCTGGCGGTGCGGGCCTTTACGGAGCAGCCGCTGCTGGGCATCGGCCCAGGCAACTTCGGCCACTATGCCAACCAAGCAAGACCGGATAAGTTTACCGACACCAGCGCCATCGTCAACAACGAGCCGCTGGAGATCTTGGCCGAAACCGGTTTGCTGGGAGCGCTGGCTTTTGTGCTGTTTGCACTTAGCCTGCTGTGGCAGGCCGGCAGGGCTTTGCTTCGCGCCGGCCCCGAGCCACTGGCGATCTGGCTGGTCGCACTGCTGGCGGCGCTGGCCGCCACCGCCGTTCAGTACCAAACCTTCTCAACGCTCTACATCACCCACATTTGGGCGGCCATCGGACTGCTGGCCGGCCTTAGCTCCAGTCGCAGCGCGCGGCCGTGAAGCGGCTAAGACCGGCGGACTGGCTGACGTTTCCGCTTAAAGTGTTTGGGCTGTGGCTAATCGCCATGGGCCTTTTGCTCTACTTCGCGTCGGCCTTTGCCGATCAGGCGCCGAGCCTCCAACAGCTAACCGGCAAGTGGGACTCCGGCTGGTACGCCACCATTGTGACAGATGGCTACCGGGCGGTAGACGGCCAGTCCAACATCGCCTTCTTCCCCGGCTACCCCCTGGCGGTCAAGCCGGTGTACGCCCTCACCGGCCATCTGCTGGCGGCCGGGGTGGCGGTGTCGCTGGTTAGTTTTTGGCTGGCGCTGATGGTGGTGTACCGCATCGCACGGGACCGCTTCGACGCCAAGGTGGCCGAGCGCACGCTGCTGCTGTTGGCCTTCTCTCCTTTTAGCTTCTTTTTCGGACTGTTTTATACCGAGTCGCTGTTTTTGCTGCTGATCGCGCTGAGTTTACGGGCGGCGCAGGCCCGCCACTTTGTCGCCGCCGCCGCGTGGGCCGGCCTGGCCTCAAGCATCCGGTTTGTCGGCGTCTTTCTGGCCGCCGCGGTCCTGTTTGAGTATTGGCAAACCCACAAGACGGTAGCCTGGCCCAAGTTAGCCGCCAAAGGGCTGGGGCTGGCGGCGCTGGCCGGTTCCGGGCTAGTGGCCTATATGGGGTACATGTACGGAATCACCGGCGACGCGCTGGCCTTCGTCCATATTCAAAAGTACTGGCCGGGACGCGGGCAAGGGCTACCCGGTCTACTGGATCCGCTGCGCGTGCTTAAAAACGGCTACCTTTTTTCCAACCCCTACGCCTTAACGATCGTTGTGGTCGGATTAATAGCGCTGTTTTTAGCACTGGCCGTCTACTGCTTCGTAAAAATCAGCAAAGCTTGGGGCTTATTTTGCCTGCTGGCCATAGCCGTCCCCCTGCTGTCGGGCAGCACCATTAGTCTGAACCGTTACATTATCGTCCTGTTTCCCTGTTTTGTGGCGCTGGCGCTCCTCACCGGGGCCCACCAGCGCCTGGCCTACGCGCTGGTCCCATCGGCCATGCTGCTGGCCTTTTTTAGCACCCTCTACTACCAAAGCCGTATCTTTTTAGGCTAGCCGACCAAAACTGTCTATAATTGGCTTATGAAAATCGTCATCGACGGCCGTATCTTCGGCACCGGCTGGATGGGAATCGGCCGCTACAGCGAGGAGCTGGTCCGGCAGCTGCCGGAACTCGACCACAGCAACCGGTACGTCGTGCTGCTGCGGCGCAAGGAGTTTGACAGCTGGCAGCCACAATCCCCGAACCTTACCAAGCAGCTGGCGGACTACAAGCCCTACGGGCTAAAAGAGCAGCTCCTGCTGCCGCTGTTACTGTACCGCCTGCGCCCCGACCTGGTGCACTTTCTGCACTTTAGCGTTCCCCTGGCTTACTTCGGCCGTTATGTGGTGACGGTTCACGACCTGACGTTGGTTAAGTATAAAAATATCCGCGGAGCCGGGCTAAAGAAGGTTGTTTACCAGCTCAAGTACTGGCTGATGTTGCTGGTGATCCGTCACGCCGTGATGGTTGCGAAAGCCATAATAGTACCAACCGGGTTCGTTAAGGACGACATTTTGGCCAAGTACCGGCCGGGTCAAACCCAGGGGGCGTTATCTGGCAAGGTCAGCGTCACGCACGAAGCCGTTAACCCGCTAATGGCCCAGCCGGCACCCATCGACCGCTTCGGCATTACCGGCGACTACCTGCTTTACGTCGGCAACGCCTACGACTATAAAAACCTGTCCCGCCTGATAGAGGCCTTTGCCGCTTTGGCGCCGCAGTTCCCCGGCTTGAGTTTAGTTCTGGCCGGCAAGGAAGACTACTTTTACCGGCAGCGGCAGCGGCTGGCACGGCGGCTGGATTTGGAGGGGCGCGTTATTTTTAGCGGCTTCGTTGAAGACGGCGAGCTGGTCTCGCTCTACCGCCAGGCCAAGCTGTTCGTCTTCCCCTCTTTAAGCGAGGGGTTCGGGCTGCCGCCGCTGGAGGCGATGGCCCAAGGGTCTCCCGTCATCGGCTCGGACGCCAGCTGCATGCCGGAGGTCTGCGGCGACGCCGCCGCCTACTTTGACCCGCTCGACCCGCAGGATATGGCCGCCAAGATCGCCGCCCTGTTAAACGACCCGGCCGAGCTTGAGCGCCTCAAGCAGGCCGGGCCCAAGCACATCAAACGGTTTTCCTGGCGGCGCATGGCCGAGCAAACCCTGACGGTGTACCGGCAGGTGGGTAGGCGGTAGGCAGCAGACGCTACGTTGCCGCTCTCTACCCGCTGCTGCCTACTCTTTTTATAACGACCCGCCGGCCGGTCCCCTCCCCCTCGCTTTCGGTAAAAACCTCGGGCAGGTCGGCCAACGCCATGTGCACCAGCCGCCGCTCGGCCGCGTTCATCGGGCGCAGATACTTCGTCTCGCCGGTCTCTATCACCTTTTTAGCATCAGCCTGCACCCGCTCGGTCAAGTGGGCCGCCCGCGACCGCTTGTAGCCGGCGATATCGATGCTGACAAACACCCGCTCACTGGTTTGGCCGCGCACCATGGCGTTTAGCAGCTGCTGCAGCGCCGCCAGCGTCTCGCCGCGGTGACCGATCAGGCGGCCGGTCACATCGGTCTCAACGCTTAGTTCGATCGTCTCGCCCGCAAACCCGGCCTTGACGCCGGTGTTAACCCCGAAAAACGTCAGTATCTCTTCCAGCCGGAGCTTGGCCAGAGCCAGCAGGTCGTCGTTTAGTTCGCTCATTTTTTGGCGGTACCGGTTTTAGCCGTACCGGCTTTAGCGTCTCCGGCCTCTTCCAGCTCAACCACGTCCTGGCGCAAAATCAGCCGCTGCTGCCAGATCGCCACCAGACTGGTGACGGTCCAAAACAGCGCCAAGGCCGACGGCAGCGTCAGGGCGATGCCGGCGGTCAAGACCGGAAAGACAATGGTCATGGCCGAGGCGGCTTTGGCGCTGGCGTCGGCGGCGTCGGGGTGTTTAGGCGTAATCTGCTTAGTCTGGGCGTACTGGGTAGCCCCGGTCAGAACCGCCAAAAAGATGTTGGGCTTCGACAGGTCGATTAAGCCAAGCAGGGACGGGTGAAAGCTGGCGGCATCTTTGATGATCGCCTGTATGGGGCCCAGCTGCCTGATCGGCTCGTAGGCGACCCGCGCGATCTCGCCCGCCTTGACGACGTCGCGCAACACCACAAACAGCGCGAACAGTATCGGCAGCTGCACCAATAGCGGCGCCAGCGAAGCGAACGGGCTCACCCCCCTCTCCTTGTACAGCTCCATTAGAAGCTGACTCTCCTTTTGCTTGTCGCCCTTGGCCTTAGCCCTGACCTTGCTGACCTCGGGGGCCAGCGCCTGCATGGCCCGCTGAGAGTGGAGCTGCTTTTTGATCAGCGGCCACATCGCCAGCCGCAGCGCGATGGTCAGAATAATTACCGCCAAGCCGAAGTCGTGTCCGGGCAGCAGCGCGTAAATCAGGGCCAGCAGGTTAAACAGCGGGTAGACAAACAGGGTGTTAAACATGGCCGCTAGTCATCTCCCCCGACCTTGATCTATGCTTCATAAATACTATTCCTAACTCTTAATCCGGATGAGGCCGCTCTTGGCCAGGGCGCTCTCCAGCTGGGAGCGGAGGGCGGCGGTCTCGGCCTCCGACACGTCTGTCCGCACGCTAACTACTATATCGTACCCGGCCGGTACTGTCGCCCAAGCGGCGGCCAGCTGGGCGGCCAGCCGGCGCCTAATGCGGTTGCGCGTCACCGCCTTTTTTGACACCTTGCGGCTGACCACGATCGCCGCCCGCGAGCGCGGCCAGTTGGTTTTAAGCGTCTTAACCTGCAGCTGCCCGGCGGCACCAAAGCGGCCGCGGGAGTAGACGCGGTTGATGTCGCGCGGCTGCCGCAGGCGGTACTGGCGCGCTAGCATGACGCTCTTTCCACTGTTAACATTTGACCGGCTTACCCGTTGTTACTCGTCAAACGCACCGCGCTAGGCGGCCAGCCGCTTACGCCCCTTCAGCCGGCGCCGCTTCAAAATGTTTTGGCCCACCCGGGTGGCCATGCGTTTCATGAAGCCGTGTACCCGCTGGCGGCGGCGTTTTTTTGGTTGGTAGGTTTGCTTTGACATGTCCCTAGTCTATCAAGTCGGCGGACGAAAGTCGAAAGTTGCCTGCGGACTAACTTTTTTTATCCCCATTAAACCTGCTCTTTTCCACTCTTTTTGTGCCGTTAGCGCCAGTGTGTGCATAAGTCGGCGCCCTATTTCGCGGTTGTGGAAAAAACCAATCATGGTTATGATTGAAACATTCAACCGGCACTGCACGGTTTTTCAGCTCCCGGCGGGACAACGAAAAACGCCGCCAGCGGGAGTTTAAGAGGGAGAGGGAGTATGGACAAAAGGGGGTTGTGGCAAGCCGTCCTCGGCGAGCTGGAGGTAACCATCAGCCGGGCTACCTTTGCTACCTGGTTTAAGCAAACCGCCATTATCTCAAACGAAGATGGCCACGTGGTGGTGGCGGTCCCCAACATCTTCAACAAAGAACGGCTCGAAAAGAAGTACCACCAGGACATAAAGTCCGCTTTAGTTAAAATCGCCGGCGGCGTCCGCTCGATCGAGTACCGCATCAGCTCCCCCGCCGCCCCCGCAGCCGAAAAGCCCCTGGAGGACACCGTCCAACCGGCTACCACGCCCACCCCTCCGAGCGCCCCAGCCTCTCCGGCCGCCCTCGTCCCGGCGGCGGCGCCGGCAGCCAACTCCAACCTGAATCCCCGCTACCGTTTTAGCAACTACGTCGTGGGCGGGTCGAACGAGCTGGCTTACGCCGCCTGTCAGGCGGTGGCCAAGCGCCCCGGCACCAAGTACAACCCCCTGTTTATTTACGGCGGGGCCGGACTCGGCAAAACCCACCTGATCCAGGCGGTCGGCAACGAGATCCTGCAGCATCACCCCTCAAAAAAAGTCGAGTACATTACCAGCGAGGCCTTCACCAACGAGTTTCTGTCCTGCCTGCAGCGCAAGAACGTGGATGCTTTCAAGCAAAAGTACCGACAGGTTGACGTCTTAATCATCGACGACATGCAGTTTTTGGCCACCAAAGAGCGCACCAAGGAAGAGTTTTTTCACACCTTTAACGCCCTGCACCAGGCCAGTAAGCAAATAATTATCTCCAGCGACAAGCCGCCCCAGGCCATCGCCGGGCTGGAAGACCGGCTCAAGTCGCGGTTTGCTTCCGGCATGATCGCCGACATCCAGCCGCCCGACCTGGAGATGCGTTCGCTCATCCTGCAGAACAAAGCGGCGGCCCAGAACTTTAACCTGCCCCCCGAGGTAACCGACCACCTGGCCCGGCACGTCAAACAAAACGTGCGCGAGCTGGAGGGGGCGCTGACCCAGCTGATCGCTAACTGCGAGTTCCACAACACCGACCCCAGCCTGGCCACCGTCACCGCCGTACTCAGCAACATCGCCTTTTCTAAGCCCAAACTAAAGCCGCTGTCACCGCGCACCGTCATCGAAAAAACCGCCGCCTACTTCGACCTGCGGCCCGACGACATCACCGGCCCCAAGCGCGACAAAGAGATCGTCCACCCGCGCCAAATCGCCATTTACCTGATGCGCCGCGAAATGAACCTAAGCTTCCCCAAAATCGCCCAGGCCGTAGGCGGCCGCGACCACACCACCGCCATGCACTCGGTCACCAAAATCGAAAAACGGCTCGAAGCCGACGAGGATCTGCGCCACGAGATCAACGCCATCAAAGAGCAGCTCTTCCGGTAACCCCGCCGCCGTACTCCCGCTAAGCTTTAACGGGCAGCACCGCTCTGTTACGCTGGCCGTATTTTTGAACTGGTTAGCCCTTGGGCCAGCGGTTCGGACGGGCTGGGGAAAGGTTGTTCAAAACGCTAGGCTTAATTCACGCTTGCGTTTTGGCGGCCGGGCGGGTTGGTGAAAAGCGGTTAGATAAACACAGCTTGCCCCGCTTCCCCTCACAGAATATACACAAGCGGTTTGATGTTTAACAGGCTCAACCAAGCGCTTTAAAACGCTTATGCCCAACTTCCACACCCCTTATAACTACTACCCCTTTTACTAAATTAATTTATTATAAACAAACCAAGCGTGGATAACCCACCCGGCACCCAATCAGCGGTTTTAACTTTTCCCATAAAGACGGTTTCCGGAGCGGAAAAATTGTGACTGGACATCCTTAAGCTTGGTGTATAGTAGAAGATAACAGGAGAAAAAGTGAAGTTAAGCGTAACACAGGAAAACTTAACCCGAGCGCTGGGAGTGGCGGGACGGGTGGTATCGAGCCGCAGCAGTCTGCCGGTACTTAGTAATGTGCTATTGAGCACCGAGGGAGGGCGGCTGAAGCTGGCCGCCACCAATCTGGAGATCGGGGTAAACTGTTGGATTGGATCAAAGGTTGAGGATGAAGGGGCGCTAACGGTGCCCGCCCGCCTGTTTAGCGAGTTTGTGGCCAGCCTGCCCGGGGGGAACATCGAGCTTGAGACCGACGATTTAAACCTGATCGTTAAAACCCCCCACTACCAGTCGCGCATTAACGGGATATCGGCCGATGAGTTTCCTTTGATTCCGCAGCTAAAGTCCCAGCCGGCGCTGAGCGTCCCCTCGGCCCAGTTCCGCGAGGCGCTGCTGCAAACCACCATCGCCGCTTCGCTGGATGAGTCGCGCCCGGTTTTGGCCGGTGTTTATCTGTACATCGAAAACGGGGCGCTGCTGACGGTGGCGACCGACAGCTACCGTTTGGCCGAGCGCAAACTGAAACTAAAAGGCCTCAAGCCGGAAACCAAGTTCTCGGTGATCGTGCCGGCCAGGGCGATGCAGGAGCTGGCGCGGATGCTGGCCGACGCCGAAACCGACCTGAACGTTTACCTGGCCGACAACCAGATCATGTTTGAGGTGGACAACCTGGAGCTGACCTCGCGCCTGATCGAGGGCCAGTTTCCCAACTACCGGCAGATTATTCCCGAAAAAATCGAAACCGCTATCGAGATCGATACGGCCGAGTTTAGCCGCATCACCAAGGTGGCCAACCTGTTCGCGCGCGAAAACGCCGGTGGGGTGCGGCTGGAGGTCAAGCAGGGCGGGCAGGTCAGTATTATTTCCACCGCTTCCCAGCTGGGCGACAACACCTCCACCGCGGACTGCCTGACCAAGGGCGGCGACGGGCAGATTTCGCTCAACGCCCGCTACCTGGCCGAAGCGCTGGCGGTCGTTAAGTCTCCCCAGGTGGAGTTCGGCATTAGCGGCAAACTAAACCCCTGCGTCATCAAGCCGCTCGGCGACAAAAACCGCGACGAGTATCTGCACATTATTATGCCGCTGCGGACGTAGCATGCCGGCCCGCGCGCCGCGACCCGAGACCGTAAGTTCTTTGCAGCTGACCAACTTTCGTTCATACCAGTCCGCCCGGTTTGAGTTTACTCCCGCCGCCACCCTGGTGGTGGGCCCGAACGCCAGCGGCAAGACCAACCTGCTGGAGGGGCTGTACGTGCTGGCGGCAACCAAATCGTTTCGGGCCCGGGACCAGGAGTTGGTGCGGCACGGACAGGACTACTTCAGGCTGGCCGCGGTATACGGCGGCAGCGAGCTGGCGCTGGGGTTTAGCACGGCCGACGGCCGCCAGACCAAGCAGGTGACGGCAGGGGGGGTAAAAAAAAGCCTCTCCAGTCACATCGGCAGTTTGCGGGCCGTTTTGTTTGAGCCGGGGGACCTTTATCTGGTGGTCGGCGCGCCTGAGAGGCGCCGCCGCTACCTGGACTTTATGCTCTGTCAGGGCGACCGCCGCTACTTGGGCGTCCTCAACCAGTACCGCCGTGTGCTGCGGCAGCGCAACAGCTTGCTGGCCGGCTTTCAGACCGGCCGCATCCAGGACGAGATCTTTGCCTGGGACGTTAAGCTCACCTCTTTGGCCGGCGATATTTACGATGCCCGCCAAAGGCTGATCAGCTTTATTAATGAGCGGGCCGATGATCTGTACGCTCAGGTGGCCGGTGCCGGGGCCGGCATCGAACTGAAGTACCTGCCAAGCGTTGCTGGCGGCGGCTACCGCGAAAGCTTTATCGCCGAGCTGCAGCAAAATTTGACCAGCGACCTGGCCGCCGGATTCACCACCATCGGCCCCCACCGGGAGGACTTTATCACCCTTTTCGCCGGTAAGGACATTACCGCCGTGGCCTCCCGCGGTGAGGTCAGGACGGCGGTGCTGGTGTTGAAGCTGGCCGAGCTGGCCTTTCACGAAAGCGGCGGCGGCGCCCCTCCCCTCTTGCTGCTGGATGACGTATTCAGTGAGCTTGACCAGTCGCGGCGGCGATTTTTAATGCGCCGGATTGGCGGTTACCAGACCGTTATCACCACCACCGAGGCCGACGCGGTTAAGGGGCTAAAGGGCGATTACGGCGTGATCAAGACCGGCGCCACCGCCTAAAAGGGTTACTCGCTCGAACAGCAGGGTTGTTGCCGCTCAAAGGGTTGTTGAAGACGAACGGCCGAGGCGGTTTGCTTGTTCGGGTTATGTTTGGTATACTTATGACAGGAGGGGCGGTAAAATTGAAGAAAGGAGTTGTTGTGGCCCTCACAAAGCAAGACCTGCGTGAAATCAAACAAATAGTTGTTGAGGTGGTCGACGGCAGAGCCGAGGTCACCCTGGACGCAATAGATGGTCAGTTTAAGCAGGTGAAGAAGGAGATCGAAGATTTTGCCGCATCCGCTCAGCGCCAGTTCATAGCTATTTTGGCCGATACCGCCACCATCAAACAAGACGTCGCAGAGCTTAAAGAAGATGTAGTGGTTATTAAGGACATCGTTAAAGACCACAGCTTTCGTATTGCCAGGCTTGAGCACAAAACGGCGCAACTGTGACGTGGCGCTGCCCGCCAACCCTAAATCCTAGTAGTAGCAGCCGCTAATGCTTGAATCAACCGGCGACTACTTAAAGCAAAGAGCCGCCCGGCTGGGCCTCGGCCGCGGTGACGCGCTGGCGGCCGCCCAGACGCTGCTGGACGGGCTGTACGCGCACCAGACGCGCGCCATCAGCCTAAACCAGCAGACGCTCAAGATCGTCACCCCCAACGCCGCCGTGGCCTCGGAGCTGCGCCTGCGGCAGGTTGAGTTAATCGGCCGGCTCAATCGGCAGGCCACGGCCGAGAACTGCGTTACCAAACTACATATTCAAATCAGGTCGCTTTAACCTCTGATCCACGCTTTACTCGCCAAGCAGCTCGTGCCCCTCGTCGCTAATCACAGGCACATACGACCGCCAACCCTTAACTAGCTGGTGTGGATCGGCTCCAAGCGCCCTTATCTCTTCCAGTGCAGTTTTTTGCTGCTCCTCAAAAGAGCGGCCGGGCTTTTTAGCTAAAGAAATCAGCAGTTCATTCTTGGTCGGGTCGTACTCCATAAACCCTTCCTTGAGGTACGTTAGCTTTTCTTCAAACAGCACAAAAGGCACTCCCTCATATTCGTAGGCCTCTTCTTGGTTAGAGGAGTAGAGCGACAGATCACCTCCGGCGTTAGCCGCAAAAAAGCGCCACGGCTTGTCGCTCGAAACCAACATCACGCTACTAAGCTCTCCCAGCTGATCACCTCCCGGGATTACCTGCAAGTTAGATTGGTGCCCGGAGCCGAGATCGAAGGAGCTTACCTGATAGTTGTCTTCCCTGGGTGTAGCTGACAGCAGGAGGCGGTCTTTTAGCGACCAGACCGCATTATCCGGGACGCTGCCAAGTACTCGTTCTTTTTTATCCTGTAGGTTGATGGCGTGAATTTCCTGCTGTTTTTGACTGCCCTGCGAAGATTCGGTAGGCGCGGCATAGATTAGCAGGTCGGCTGCCGGAAAAAGCTTGTCTGCCCCCGGCTCCAACTCGGCGACAGATGAAGTGCTGCCCGTGGCGGGGTCAAGCCGCAGCAGGCGCTGGCCCACTCGGATCACTGCCCCGTCGCCGTAGTATCCAACCAGAGCGATGCCCGCCCCGCCGCTAGCCGTATAGACGGGCTTAAGGCCGGCCCGCGCGCCCTTAAGTACGGCCTGATCACCCCTAGGGCCGAATCTTCCCGCCAGTATGTACTCTCCGCCGCTTTGGGGGCTTTGCCACAGCGCGTCGGTCACCGTCACCTTTTGTCCGTTAACGCTGGCGGTTAGCGGGGAGATGGTGTTGTTGGAAAAATCTACCGCCCACCAAGCTGGATACTCGCCGGGGGGCAGGCTCTTAACTTGGCCGTGCAGTTCGTCCTCCGGTGAGATGCCCTCCACTTTTATGAGCACGCCGCTTTTTGACCAGCGCACCTCCGTCACCGGGGGCAGGTCAAGCTCCCCGGTCAGGCTCGTACTGGTGTTGCTCGCAGGGTCGTACTTAGCAAAAGCGGTACCGGTGAAAAACCGGATCTTTTGATCGGGCGATAGCTCGGGGAAGCGGATGTTACGGGCGATGATCTTACTTTGGTAGATAGTAGCGGGCCTAGCTTTGACGGCTAGGAGCGCGATCGTTACGACCGATACGATCAGGGCGGCCGCCGTCAGGACAAAAAGCAGTTTTCTCTTACTCATAATTAGTACCAGTTCGGTTTACGTGACTTCCAGAATGCCAGGGCGTTGCAGGGGCTTTTGTAGCGCGCCTTGATGTAGTCGAGGCCCCAGCGGATCTGGGTACTTGGGTTGGTGCGCCAGTCGCTGCCATGTGAGGCCATTTTTTTGCCGGGCAGCGCCTGGGGGATGCCATAGGCTGAAGACGTCGGGTTGTCCGCCCGCTCGTTCCAGCCCGACTCCTTCATCCACAGGTCATACAGGCAGTCAAACTCCGCCCCGCCCCAGCCGTAGGGCTCTGCCAGGGTTTTCCCCAGGGCAACGTTTTTGACCCTAAAGTCGGCCTGCTGGGTGCCGGGCGGAGCCTCGCCACCCCCGTCCGGAGCAGGCGTGATGGGGGCGCAGTCGGCGTCGTAATAGACCCGGTCGTTTAGAACGGTGCGGTAGTCGCACGAGCTGATTGCCCGCGCCGGTGCGGCGCTGAAGGTGTTTAAACCCAGCAGTAACGCGGCTAGGGTGAGGTTGGGCAGTTGTAGTAGCGTTTTCATCTTAAGTTTTCACCTTCCGTTTATTGACCAATGCCATGGCTCCGAGGGCAGGTTCTTAAAGCCGTAGGCGCCGGCGTTTCGGCTGAGCCACCCAAAGCCGGCGCTGGAACGCGACTTGATGGTAGCGCCGTTGTGGGTAAAGTCGATTGCCAGACCCTGCTCGTGCATCGAGTTACCGGGCTTGGCGGTGGGCGGGCGGCAGGCTCTCGAGGGTGACCTGAAGGGGTCGGGGCAGTTCTGCCTTCTTAGCTCAATCTGGCGCTGATAGCTTCTAAAGCCGCTGCCGCCAAAACGCATTCCGTCGGCTACGGCGGCCGCCAGCATCTGATCGAGCTGCTTGGCTATAGTGCTGTTGACGGTAATCCCTCTGACCGTGCAGAGGCGGATGCTGTTGCCCTGGAAGGTTTTTTGGACGCCCGCATCGGTTCCGGCCGGGCAGGTCGCAGACGAGGTGTCTTGTCCCGGCGCGCCGTCCGCATTCGGGTCCGTCTCCTCGCCGCCCGGCAAAGAGCCCGCACACTCGACATCTTCCTCTTCGGTCGTGGACAGCGTCTCAAAGTTACAAACTATGTGTTTGTCCAGTCTATAGATGCGGTAACGGCTGAACTTTTCGTCGCGCCTTTGGCAGTTCGGGTCGTCCTTCATGTTGCGGTACTCCTCGTCAAAACAGCGGTCGAACTGCTTTTGTTCTTCTTCGGGAATGTTGGCGTACACCCAAGCTTCGTTGTCGATCGGGTCGTACCGGTCGATCTCGGCGGCGGTAAAGCCGTACTGGGGGAAGCCGTAAGGGTTGGCGCCGGTTAGCTCGGCGGCGTAAGCCGGCTGCTGTCCGCCAAACAGCCGGGCGAAGCTGGAGGCGGTAATGCTGGGCAAGCGGCCGATACTGGCCAATAAGGCCTGCGGGGTGGCGGGGGCTTGGGCGATCAGTTTTGAGGCGAGCGAGCGTGAATCGTGGACCGCCAGCAGGCGGTGTTGCAGGCTTTTTTGGCGGAACTGGTGGTTGCTGTCGGCCAGGTACTGGTTTTGGGCTGCCGCCAGCTCAGCGTTACTCAGCTCGCGGCCGCCCAGATTACGGGCGTACTCGTTTTTACTTAAGTTCAGCCCGGCGTCCATGTTGTTTAACAGCTCAATCGGGTTGACGGCGCCGCTGACTGCCTGGTTGGTGATGAAGCCGATCAGTTTGGGCAGGGCGAAACTGATAATCCGGTCCTGGGCGATGACCGACGCCACCGCGCTGGTGCCGCCCGTGACGACGGCGGACGCCAGGTCTACCGTCCAGGCCAGCGCCTGACCGGCAAAGGTTGATAGCCCCACGCAGACGGCATTTAGCCCGGGGAAGCTTCCGAGAGCGCTCTCAACCTGGCCCGCTACCGCCGCGATGCGGCTTTTGTCGGGATGGGCGGCTTCGCTCAGGTCGGGGTTGCTGGCGGTAACCGGCTGACCGGTGGCCCGCCGCCAGGCGGCCGCCTGGGTAAAGCCGGCGTTAACCTTTTTGCCCTCGGCGTTGGTTTCGGTAGACTCAAACTTTTGCATAAAGTCGTTTAACTCCCGGCCGTCCAGAGCGTCGGCCCGGCCGTCTTTGTTCTGGCTGGAGGTTACCAGCAGCAGGTTACCGGTGCGGATTAGGGCGTCGCTGCGCTGGTCGACGACGCCGTCATCGATACTACCCGCCACGTCCTTGACGCCGCAGACCAGCATCACCAGTCCGGCCATCCCCACTCCCCGCTTCAGTTTGCCTTTGAGCTCTTTAGCGGCGGCGTCGGCAGACCGGTCACCGACGGCATCGATCAGTTCATCGGAGCTGCCGTTTCGCAGCGCTGCGTTGACGGCCCGTTTGCGCTGCTTCTCGGCTTCGGAGTCGCTGTCTTTAATCTCCTCCTCCGCCTTGCGCCGCAGCTCGGCTTTACTGTCCCGCCCGGCGATGTAGTCGTTCATGCGCTTGGTCATCTTGTCTTTGGCTTTTTCGCGCGTGCCCTCAAAAAACCGCCACCTGACCCCGGCCCGAGCCGACATTAAGCGGCGGTACTTTAAGCGCTTACCCACCCGCCAGTGGGGGATGGCCTCGTCAACGGCCTGGTAGATGCCCGCCCGGCGGTCGGGCCGGCCGCCGCCCCCCAGGTCGACCGGGCGGCCGTCTTTTAGTATGTCTACCAGCTGACCGTTTCGGTACTTGAGCTCATAGCCCAGGCTGCTCAACTTGGCCTCGAAACGATTCAGCTTTAAATTGGTGATGCGGTCGGCGATAAAGCCCCGGCCGGTAATGATTTTGCGGCTGCCGTTACGGTTGATGTTGTGCATCAAAAAGCGCCTCGTCAGGTAGCTGCCGCGGGTTTTTTCGGACAGCTCCTGCGAGCCGAAGTTGTGTTTAAACAGGTTCTCTTTAATGTGTACCAGCTTTAGCGGGATAAGCGCCAAGAAGCCGAAAATGACGGCCGCCGCAATGGCGGCGCCGGCGCCGCCAAACCCCAGCTTGCGCCTGTGGCGGGACAGGAAGGAGGTCTTCTTGGCGCCTAGCTGCTGGCGGTAATCTTGGTCTAGCTCGTCCAGCTCCGCTTGATGGGTGTACTCCCGCTCTTCGGGTGACGGCCCGCGCCGCTCCCCGGAATCGGTTTTTTCCGCGTCCGGCGCCAAGCCTTCGGGCTGTGGTTGTCGTTGGTCCTCTTCTGGCGGGTTGCCGGCGGCCATTACGCGACCGTACTATCCGGCGCGATGCTCCGGTCGGCGGCGCGCGGGTTGGAGTCGATCAACTGCGCCTCGGTTTCAGAGGCTAAAATGCGCATAATGACGTGATTGAGTCCGGCAAAAAACAGCCCCTCGCCAATCGGGAACTGCGACAGGCGGTTCTTTTCTACCCCGGTGAGCTTAAAGGTGTCGGCCACCATGTCGACCGCGCTGGGCGCCTGCTTGAGGAGCAGCTGCAAAGAGGAGTTACTGACGACCGCCCGCCCCAGACGCGAACTGAGGAAGTCCTCCACGTCTTGCGAGATGATGGTAAAGCCAAGCAGGTACTTGCGCGCTCGCTTAGCGATACTAAACATAAAGTTAGCCGAGTCGTCGTACTTCATCAGCTGCCAGGCCTCGTCCACGATCAGGATACGCTTGCGCTTATCGGACTTTACCTTGTTCCAGATGTAGTTTAAGACGATGTACATCGCCACCGGGCGCAGCTCGTCTTCCAGGTCGCGGATGTTGAACACCACGAAGGGGTTGTTGACGTCGATGTTGGACTGCTGCGAGAATATCCCCGAGAAGGTGCCGGAGGTGTACTTGCGCAAGCGGGCGGCCAGCGCCGGCCCGTTGCCGCTCATCTCGGCCAGCGTGTTGTACAGGTCGTTCATGGTCGGCGGGGCGGCGGCGTGGGTCAGCGGGTCGTTGGTGATGCCGGCTTTGGCGTAGGTGTTGATGATAGCCACATCCAGATCGGCGTCCTCGGCCGGGGTCATGGCTCCGTAGTTGGCCTCGGAGCCGGTGGGCGACACCTGGGCCTGGGCTCCTCCCATCATCAGCCGCAGCAGGCCGTGCAGCATGATGATGTTGGTGCGCAGGGCGTCGTCGGCGTCTTCGGCGTCGAGCACGCGCGGCAAGTCAAAAGGGTTAAGCCGGGTTTCGCTGGCCAGTGACAGGTGCAGGTAGCTGCCGCCAACCGCGTCCGACAGTGTGTGGTACTCGTCTTCGGGGTCAATAATGATGATCTCGGTGCCCAGCATCAAGCTGCGCAGCGCCTCTAGCTTGACGGCGAAGCTCTTGCCGGCGCCCGACTTGGCAAAGATGACCATGTTGGCGTTCTCTAGCGAGAAGCGGTCAAACAGCACCAGGCCGTTGTTGTGGCGGTTTAAGCCGTACAGCACCCCTTCGTTACGGCTGAGCTCCGCCGAGGTAAACGGAAAACAAGTGCTAAGGGCGCCGGTGTTCATGTTGCGCGAGACCTGCAGTTGGTCGGTGGCCTGCGGCAGGCAGGAGTTAAAGCCCTGCTCCATCTGAAGCGTTGCCGGTTTGGTGTAAACCAGCGATTGGCCGAAGATGCCCTCGACTTTGCGCTGCACCTGCTCCAGCCCCTCCAGCGAGTCGGCGTACATGGTCAGGTAGACGCCGAAGCGGAAAAAACGCTCCTCCCCCACCTGCAGCTTGTCGCGCAGCTCCTCGGCGTCCTGGATGGCGGCCTCCAGCCCGGGGTCGCGCACCCGGCCCTTTTCCTGGTTGATGGAGTACGAGGCCTCGAGCTGCCCGACTTTTTTGCGCAGGTTTTCCAGCACCGTCTGGCTCTCGACCGGATAAATGTTCAGACTCAGATCCAGCACCTCGTCGAGGTTGATGATCGGCGACAGCCAGCCGGTAAAAATCTGGCGGGGGTAACCGTAAACGTAAATGGTGCGGGCAAAGCGCTTGCCGATTTGGATGTAGGCCGACTCGATCTTCAGCGAGGGCGGCGCTATCAGGTCGCGCATGGTGACGATACCCTGGCGGTAGAT
>JAHWKN010000019.1 GCA_019347875.1 Candidatus Parcubacteria bacterium | reverse complement strand
GATGGCAAGGCTTGGGGTTGGTTAGAAGAGGACAGGGATTTTAGGAATCAAAAAGATCTCTCCTTCCCACTCTCCCTATCCCCAATCCCTCTTACCATCCCCGAGTATTGGAGCTAACCCCAAACAGGCAGACCGGAAAAGGCCGATTAAGGCCGAGGACTGTTTGAGCGAGCAAGGCGAGTGAGTTCCGCAGGCCCGGCCTTTTGCGGGCTGGATGGCTTGGAGTGAGCGACCTACTCGGCAGTTTTGGCTACCTTTTGCTGACAAAAGGTAGGAGAGAGAGGGTTGAGGGGAGATTAGGAGGAGTAGAGGTAGGCCCGCTGCGAAGAGGGGTGGGAGCGGCAGTTTAGGAATCAAGAGGTCGAATCATCAAAAAATACCCCGCCGTTTTGGGCGGGGTACCAAAGTATTTTTATGTTACTACCGCTGATCGTCAGGATCAAACCGGCTATCCACCACCTCCCCGAAGGTCGGCTGCGCCTGCCAGCCGCGCCGCTGCTCGCGCTCTGACGCCTGATCCGTTTGCTCCTGCCCGGCGGTCTTTTGCTTCATCTCGGCCGCCAACTGCCGGCTGCGCTCCTTACCCTGCTGCAGGTCCTGCCGGGCCTGCGCCATGTTCGCCTGACCCTTCTGATAGGCCTGCTCCAGTATCCGGCCAGCCACCTCACGCCCGCCGAGGCCAAAGGCCAGCGCCATCCCGAGCGCCAGCGAACCGATCAGCGCGGCAAAGGTGATGGTGACTATGGCCGGAGCGATGCGTAGCTGGCTTAACATCATGAACGCCGCTACGCTCATGACCAGCGCGGGGATGACCGTCGCGATCACTTTGCCGGTCGGGGTGTCGCCCATCGTCCGGGTCGCCAATCCGCTGGCGCCGGCCGACACCGCCACGGCCACCAGAAAGATGATCAGCGCCGCCAACACGTTAGGCAGGTAGGCGTATACCGCCGCCACCAGCGAAGTCAGCGCCGGGATCCCCAGAACCGAAACCGCCAGCGAAATGGCGCCGATAAACACCGCCCAAAACGCCAGTGCCCCCAGAAAAGCCGACGGGCTAGCGGTAACTTTATGTACCATGCTCCCGGCTGGAGAGTCCGCCACCGACCGGTCCAACCCGGCCCGGCCCAGCCCCCGCCGCGTAGCCGTTTTGGCTACCAGAGCGACCAGGTAGCCGATCAGCAGCACCGCCAGTGCCCCGACGATAGCGGGTATCATCTGCAGGAATCCCGACACCATACCGCTAAACGCATCCGTTGTCTGGTTTGTTTCCATATCTAGCCTCCTTCACTTAATCACCGTTAACAATTAACCTATCTATATTAATTTCTACTGCTAAACCGGTTCTTTAGGCTAACTTCTAATACAATTTAGCTTGTTTGGTACTCATATGTAAGATTGTCCAAACGGCCTTCCGGAGGAAAAAAACAGGCCCAGACCCCGAAACGTGTTCGGGGCTAGGGCCTACTTAAGCGCCGCCTCGGCAGCTAACTTGGAGTCCCCCCGCTGTTACCGATGACGGGCTCGTTAGATCTAGGGCTTGTCGTCATGGATCACCCCCTTTCGTTAATTGACCCCATTTTACCAACCCCCCGGCAGAGGGGTAAAGTGGCAGTATGAAAATCGGGATAATTTCGGACACCCACGACCGGCTGCCGCCGATCCAAACCGCTCTGGCGGTGTTTATCGGCCAGGCCGCCGCCGTTGTGCACTGTGGCGACTGGACGAAACCGGCCACCGTGGAGGACATAAGCGCGGTAGATTGCTGGTTTAATCACAGCTGACATAAATCTACGGAAACAGCAAGGGAACAAGTGGCCAACTTGTTCCCTTGAGTTACCCGAAATGGTGCCATGCCCGGTTACAGGCTTGACACCGCTGAAGTTTTACGACGCGAACGGGCAAACGCTGCCGCCGCCCCTAATCCGGCCAGGCCGAGAGCCAGCAGACCGCCGCCGGCCTCAGGCAAGGCGCTAGGTGCTGCGGCTAGCTGGCCGCCCCCTACCGGAGCGGCTACGGTGCTAGCGGCCGCCGGGGTCACGGTCACCGGTGGTGTTACGGTGCCGCCGCCACTGCCGCCGTCATCGCCGCCTCCGCCGCCATTACCCGGCGTGTTAGCGGGAGTTTTGGTGACGGTTTTAGTGGTACTGACGCAGTCACCGCTGCTGATGACATTCGCGCAGACGGCCGGGTTCAGGTTAACCGCGTTGTTAGTTAAATCGACTAAGCCGCCGCCCGAGTTACCGCCGCTGGTTGCCACGGTTTTGGTGGTGGTCGCAGCCTGGCAGTCGCCGCTGGCCACGACATTCGCGCAGACCGCCGGATTAACGTTGGCGGTGTTACCGGTGACGTTGACTATACTGTCGTTGCCGCCTTGGCTACCTGCCACCGTTTGAGTGACGGTCTTGGTGGCGGTTGAGGCCTGGCAGTCGCCGCTGGCCACTACGTTGGCACAGACGGCCGGGTTAGCGTTAACCGCGTTGCCGGTGACGTTGACTAAGCTGTCGCTGCCGCCACCCTGACTGCTGGTGTTGCTGTAGGTCTTGGTAGCGGTCTCAGCCTGGCAGTCGCCGCTGGCCACGACATTCGCGCAGACCGCCGGATTAACGTTGGCGGTGTTGCTGGTGACGTTGACTAAGCTGTCGCTGCCGCCTTGGCTGTCGGTAACCGTTTTAGTGACGGTCTTGGTGGTGGTCGCAGCCTGGCAGTCGCCGCTGGCTACGACGTTGGCGCAGATGGCGGGGTTGACGTTGGCGGTGTTGCCGACTACATCGAGCAGGCTGCCCGCGTGGGCTTCGGAGCCCAGCGCCAGGACCGATAGGCCCAACACCCCCGCTGCCAGTGTAGCCTGACAGAATCGGATCAAGAGTTGTTTCATGATGTCCTCTTTAAGATTTAGGTTGAATTTTTACGAGGCAGTTAAAGTACACAAAAGCCAGGTTCCGGAGGGGGATGCGGCACCCACCCAAAACCTGGCCGTCGTAGACCAAGTACGTAAGGAACCGCCAGCACGTCTGAACGCGCAGCGTGGGCAAAGCGGCACCTTCGCAACATGGTTAAAAAGTTACTAACCAAGAGCAGCAGCAGCGACATCAGCAACCCGAACAGCGGAGCGCCGCGGTTTCTGATCATCGCCAGCCAGCCAAACGCCGGCGGGCGGCGCAGAGACCGGTTATCGGAAGCCGCCAGTGTAACCGGCACCAGCAGTACAGCGGCTGCGGCGGCCAAAGCCGACAGCGGTGCGGCCGGAAAAGCCGGGTGCGACCGGTCTGGACTCACTAAAGATGAAAACGGCCTAACCACAGCCGCAGCGGCGCTCCGATCGCGCCCGAGGTACCGGTCAACGGCAAGAAGAGACGAATCGTCCGCAGAACCGGGCTCGAGCGCGGTTGCCGGCGGCAGGACCGCATCGGCCGGCGCGACGGTGTCGGTTAAGTAGTCTCCGGCGGGAGCCGCCTGGTAAAGCGTACCAACAACATCTGCATCCGGCGCCGCCACCGCTCCCACGGCCTGCACGACCGGCTCAACTACCGGCGCCAGCGCTCCGCCCGTCAGCGTCTGCTCCACGGGAGTAACAACCGTCTCAACCGGTGCCGTCACCTCCGGTACCGCGCCGTCGATCGGCAGGCCCAAAGCGACGCCGTGGGCGCTGCCGCTTAGCAGCAGCGACAACCCGACCGTTACCGCGCCTAGAGTCACAGTATGTCGTAAGTGGAGCCGCACAGACTTCTCCCCTGATGAACCTCACCTTAGCAAGCTAATCACAGCGGGACATTGTGCAATTAGCCGATATTTTGAAGCCTGCTGCTGCGTTTACTGTAACTTCGCCTTAGTGGCCGTGCGGATTATCTCTCTTGCTCGCCCCGCGGTTGCCCTCTGCCGCCCGTTGGCGAGCGGCCAGCTAAGTTACGGCCGCAGAACCCTGACCCGGCCGTCCTCGATTTTGATCACCTTTGACGGCTTTCCCTGTACTTCGCCGCCGTCAACGTAGCAGGCCGCCGCCGATCCAAAGTACGCTTTGGCCTCCGCCACCGTGGCGGCCGGCGGGCTTCCCTCGGGGTTGGCGCTGGGCGCTACCAGCGGGCCGGTTTTTGCAATCAGCCGGGATAGTTCGGGCTTGTCCGGCACTCTAAAGGCTAAGGAAAAGGTGCCGCGGTGCAGATAGGCCAGCTCCTGGCCAAGACACGGCAACACCACGCTCACCCGCCCCGGCCACCACCGTGACAGCGCTTCCAACCGGCCGCCCTCCAAAGAGATGCCAAATTTAGCCAGGTCCCGGGCGTCCCCGATCAAGATAATGCTGGGCTTGGCGGGATGGCGCCGTTTCAGCCGGTACAGGCGCTCGACCGCCCGGGGATTAAAAGCCTGGGCGACTACCCCGTAAATGGTGTCGCTTGGTATAACCGCTAACTCTCCGGAGGTGATGGCTCGGGCTGCTGCTTCCATTGTTTACATATTACGCCAACAAATTAAGGCGTCTAGGACCCGCGTCGAACTATTGACACCACTGACTATGCACCGACGGCGAGAGTACCGGGGCGGCCGGGGCGCTAATTGGCATAATTAAACGTAAGCGTTATAATAAGACAAATGGATCAAACCAAAGCCCACCTACCAGGCACCGTCACTGCGCCGGCTGCTCCCGAAGCGCCCAAACCCCACGTCGACGCGGACAGCATTCTGAAACAGCCCGAAGTCAGCTATCAAGCGCCCAAGATCAACTTGCTGGGGCACGAAGAGCCCGAACCGGCGCCACCGCCACCGGTTCAGCCCGCCGCCGCCACACCGCGGCCGTCCGTTGCGGCGCCGCCGCGCCACCGGACCCACTGGCCGGTGCTGGCGCTGGCAGCCATCGTGCTGCTGCTGGCCGGCGGGGCAGGCTACTTCGTGCTAGGCCGCAACCAAGCGGCCAAACCGGTGGCGCAAACTCCGGCTGAAACCACCCCCATACCGGCGGCTGAACCGCCGGCCGCTCCGGAGCCGAAAGCAGCGCCTCCGGCCGCTCCCCCGGCCGCTGTGGCCCCGTCAACCGTTACCGCTCCGGCTACCACGCCAACCGCCGACAATCCGCAGACGGTTACCGTCACCAATAAGTCGGGTCTGTGGCTGCGCAGCACCCCCGACAGCAGCAACCGCAGCAACATCATCGGCTGGATACCTAACGGCGGCCAGGTCAGCGTCGATCACACCGGCGACTTCTGGTGGCATGGCACCTACCAGGGCAAAGCCGGCTACTTCGCCAGCAAGTACACCAACTGATCCCGTACCATAAGCCAACTAACGATCCCGCATCCCCTACCGACTACATTTTGCCCTGCTGGCGCCAGTAATGAACGTGCGCCTTCGAAAAGGCGCCGTCAACTATTAAGGTTTGCCCGGTAATATAGCTGGCTTTGTCGGAGGCCAGAAACACCATGGCGTCGCCGATGTCTTTGGGTGTTCCCGACCGGCCCATCGGCACGTACTGGTTGGCCAGGTTGCTCTCGTCGCGCACCTCAATCCACCCCGGCGCTACGCCGTTGACCCTGATACCGTACTCGGCCAGCTCTAGCGCGACATCCTTAATAAACATCTCGACGCCGGCTTTCGAAGCGGCGTAGGCAGGCCTTAGCTCCGTCACTTGAGCGTGCACCGATGAGGTGAACAGTATCGACCCCTTTGTTTTAGCGTCTACCATCACCTTGGCGACCATCTGGGTTAAAAAGAACGGTCCGATCAAGTTGGTGTTAAAGATGTCGGTTGAGGCCTCCTTGGTGGTTTCCAGCAAGCCGCCGGGCGGATAAATGCCGGCGTTGTTCACCAGTATGTCGATGGTTTTGAACCGATCTAATGCGGCCTCAACCAGCTTTTGGTTGTCGGCGTACTCGCGCACGTCTCCCTGAAAAACCAGCGCTTCCGCCCCGCATTGCTCCACCATGTCGGCGGTGGCTTTGGCCGTCACGGGGTCAATGTCGGCCACCACCACGTTGGCGCCCGCTTTGGCCATCGCCACGGCTATCCCCCGGCCGATTCCCAGGCCGGCTCCGGTGACTACGGCCGTCCGTCCCGGCAGCAATCTATCTCTACTCTCATCTCGCGTCACGAACCTGCCTCCATTAAATCCAATGTCTGCCTGCCGATCTCCCCCACCACCCAGTCCGCATCGGCTAACTGCGCTGCATCATGGGTGTTGGCGACCGCCAAGCACTTAACGCCGGCGGATCTAGCGGCCGTTACGCCGCTCGGCGCATCCTCTATCACCACGGCTGCGTCGGGCGCGACGCCCAGCAGCTCCAGCGCCTTTTGGTAACCTTCCGGATCGGGCTTGCCGCGCGTAATGTCCTCGGCGCTAATGATGACCTCGAAGTAGTCGCTTAGCTGCAGCTCGCGCAGCACCGTCTCCGCCTCGACCATTAGCGAGCTCGTCACCAGCGCCAGCTGAATGCCCCGGTCGTAAGCCGCCTCCACCAGCTCCTGAACACCCTCGTAAATAACCAGATTGTCGGATGCCAGCCGCCGGTAGGCCTTGGCTTTTTGGGCCAGTAAATCCGGCACCGGCAGATCAAGCCGGTTGGCGCCTAAATACGCTACAAAACCGTCCCGGTCGGTTTTACCGGCAAAGTAACGCCGGTACTCTTCGGCCGATAGCTGCTGGCCGGTCTGGTCGGCTATCACCTGCCGAAAAGCCGACTCATGCAAAGCTTCGTCATCGACAATCACTCCGTTCATGTCGAACAGTATGGCTTTCATAGCACCATGATAGCAGAAGCCGGCACTGGAGATCGCGGATCTTGCGGCTACAAGACAGGCCCTGAGCCAAGAGCGAGCCATCCCAACTCCAGCACCCTTACACCTCTAATGGTACAATTAGCCAAAGTACAGGTCAGACAAATGAACAAACAGGTTTATCAGCATTTATGGCGAACATACGGCCGGCGGTTCGGCCAGTGGTTTGGTTTCACCACCGAGCTGGTGCGCACGTTAATGCTGCGGGTCTTACTGACCATCATTATGGCTCAAGCCGTCTCGAGGGTGGCCGCCGGCGACGTCGAGGGAGCAAAACTCAGCACCGCTCATTTTCTGGTTGTTTATATCGCCGGCGTACTGATCGGGGCGGCGGGCGACATCGTGGCGTTTCATTCCGAAAATCGCCAGTACAACCGGTTACTGATGCAGTTCTACCGCAAGCTGACCGGCAAGGACATGTCTTTTTACCGCGACAATCAAACCGGCTATCTGGCGACGGTGTTCAGGCAGTATCTCGACAGCGGCATAGTGCTGGCGCGCTTCTTGCGGACAGACGTGGTCAGGGTGTTGGTCTCACTGTCGGTGCCGGCGCTGGTGCTGCTTTGGGCAAACTGGAGGGTCGGGTTAATCGCCGTCGGTATCGTCATTGTTCAGTTAATGTACATCGCCTGGGCTTCCTCGAAGGCCAACCGGTACCGCAAAATGACCCACGAAGTGTACCGCAAGCTAACCGGTGAGGTGGCCGACGAACTAACCAATATCGTGGCGTTTAAATCGGGCGGCCTGGCCGAAGCAGCAGGCAAGGTCCCGCGTCTGGCCAAAGAGGAGATCCGGGCATTTTGGCTCAGACGCAAAACCACCACCCTGCTTGATCTGCCCAGGAGCCTGGCTACCGCTGTGGGCGTGGCTGGCGCGTTCTATATTGTTGTATCCGGCAGCGGGGGCCGAGCCGAGTCGGTTGGCCTGATCGTCCTGACTTTAACGTACATGATCCAGATCATCAGAAGTGTGTCCGAGCTACCCGATTTGATAACCCGTCACGATGATTTAGTGAGCAAACTCTACCCCACTCTTAAGTACTTAAACTCTGAGCACGAACACGTCAAAGATCCGGCGGAGCCTAAACAGCTCAAAGTTACGAACGGCGCGATTAGCATCCAGAAAGTTAATTTTAGTTACCCCTCGCACGCCGGGGGCGGCCAGCGCATCAGCGTTTTTCAAGACCTCAACATCGAAATATCGGGGGGCGAGCAGGTCGGCATAGTGGGTCTCAGCGGCGCCGGCAAAAGCACCCTGGCCAGCTTACTAATGCGCTTCGACGACGTCGAGGCTGGTGCTATTAAGATTGACGGGACCGATTTGCGGGATGTCAGCCAAAACCAGTTGCGCCGCTGCTTGGCTTACGTGCCGCAGGAGCCGCTGCTGTTCCACCGGAGTATACGTGAGAACATCGCTTACTTTAACGCTCAGGCCAGCCAGGCAGACATCGTTGCAGCGGCACGGGCCGCCCACGCGCATGAGTTCATCGACAAACTACCCGACGGTTACGGCACCATCGTGGGGGAACGCGGCGTCAAGCTGAGCGGCGGGCAAAAACAACGCGTCGTCATAGCCCGGGCAATCTTAAAGAACGCCCCTATTATGATCTTTGACGAGGCCACCAGCGCGCTAGACAGTGAAAGCGAAAAAATCATTCAAGCGGCGCTGCCCGAAATCATCGGCCGGCACACCGCCATCGTCATCGCCCACCGGCTCAGTACCGTGGCCAGACTGGACCGCATCATAGTCATACACGACGGCGTTATCGAAGAAGAGGGTTCGCACACTCAGCTACTCGAGCGCCGGGGCAGATACTACTCACTCTGGCAAAAACAGACCGAAAACAGCAGTGAGCGCTACATCCCAGATCCACCAAAGCAAACGGTACCCTGAGCGAAAGAAGATAAAATACAGTAAAAAAGCAAGCTTAGCCAAAACTAAAACTCCGGCGGGTGTGCCGGAGTTTTAGTATATCGACTTACTGTACGAGGTGGACTAGTTTCGGATTAAGCGGCGCTTGGCGTGCTTGAGTGATTCCAGGCCCAGGGTTAACAGAGCGGCCATGGCTACAGCCGGGCTGGGTCCGGTCTCGGGCAGCTCGGTAGCGGCCGGTACGGCTTGGGCTGCCTGACCGCCCTGTCCAGCCGGAGCTGACTCTACCGGCGGTACCGTAACGGTCGGCAGATCGCCGCCACCCACCGGCCCGCCCGTGGTCTGGCACTTATCAATCCAGAAAGTTTTGTGCTTAGTATCCTTCCCTTTTGAACCCGCAGCGTTGACCGTTAGCTTAACGTGATAGCCCTGCTTGGCATGAGGCGCAAAGGCGGCCAGCTGCGAGCTCAGGTCGTAGGTTGCTTCGGCATCCAGATCGGTGCCGCCGGTGGCCGCGTCCTCACCAATAAAGACTCTGTTCGTCAAAAGTACGTCTTTCTTGCCGGTAGGCGCTTGCGCCCTAAAGGTCACTTTGGCGAACAAGTTGTCGCCCTTGTCGAAGTTATAGAAGTCGATCTGGAACACACAGCCAACGTGCGGCTGGTTGTCAGGGTGCTGATCGAACTCCACCCCATCAACTTTAACGGTACCATTATTACCGGCGGGACTGTGCTTCGTGGCATAAGCCGCCGAGCTCATACCGGCCAACAGAAACAGGGACACAACGGACGTCACAACGAATCTTTTCATGATTACTCCTTACCTTTAGTAAATAGAAAGAGGGCTACCTCGGTAACCCTCCTAAGAATATTGCATGTTACCACAGAGCCTAGTCTGTGTCAATGATTTTTGTGCATTATCCTAATACCTTAGTACAATAGCGCGATAAAACAAAAAAGCGGCCCGGGAGATCGTGTCTCCTGGGCCGCAGGGCCGGGCAAGCCAAGGCTCGCCCGGCCCAACCCTCTGGGTTAGCCGCCGCTGTGCAGCTCGTTGATGCGCCGCTTGGCCTCCCGCTCCTGCTGGACGGCAGCCTGCAGGGCGGAGAGCCGCTCCTCCTCTGCCCACAAAGCGCGGAGGACGATGAGTACCAGTGCGGCCTCCGAACCGTTCGCCGCCGCCTCCTCGACACTATCCGGTACCCGCATGGATACACGATGGAGCTCGGACGTACGAAGGCGTCTCTCCTTCAGTGCCAGCGCCTCGAGCTTCTGCCACGACGCCTCATCAAGCGGATACCTAAGATGATCGAGTAGCAGATCGATATGCCTGCTCCCGATAAGCATCTCGACGAAGTGCGGTCTGGCCGTCACAAAACGGTCTATGACTTCATCGCCGTAATCGGGCAGGGGCCACCGGTTACGGCGGATGGTCCATCCGAGTTTACACAGCTCAACCACGAACTCCCTGGCCCGCTGCTCATGAACGTTGGGCTTATTGGGATGTCCCAGATTGGGTATACGTTCGTACTCGTCCAATCGGAAGAACCAGATGACCTTCTCCAGAACCTTCTCCTCGGCCACCAGCTCGGTCCAGGAAGGCTGATCGCCTCTATCGGTGTTGGTGTTTCGAAAGAAGTGCTGCGAGAGCATGGCAAACGCCTTGCGGGCCAGCTCCGCCCTCATACTGCCGGGGTGTACGCTGCGATTGAAGCTGGCTTGCTCCTGCGGCCGCAGAAAGTCCGAATCGGACCCGTACCAGCCGTCAGCGAGCTCCAGGTAGAAGCAAATGCGGTCGATGTGATTGATACGCATCCGCTCCTGAAGTGGGCGGGTCTGGCATCCGGGGCCTGCAGCGGGAACATCAAACCCGCAGTGCAGCAGTCCCATGTACTGCTCGACATACATGGCCCGCTGCCACAGCTGCCTCCACTCCAGCCAGTCACTGATCTGCGTCAACTCCATAGCCAGGAGCGGGTGATCCTCTCGAACCAAGTAGCTTGCCAAGGTACTACCTCCATCACTATGCCACGTTTTTTGTGGCGGTTTTGTTGGTAAAACACTTTTACAGTAATTTACGCAAAAAAGCAAGCATAAGTTGTGTGTACTAACTCTGCCCTCAAGGGGCTGGCGAGTGCCTTGGTCTATCTGCTAATCACCGCCGATTTACGGGAGCGGTTGCCGCAATCTGAGCGGCACACTCATCCGCCAGAATGCCGCCATGGAGTTCGATTGGAAACGGCGTCTTAGCGACTATTTCTTCCATGCTGATATTCGGCACCATGTTGTCTTCGCTTGGCGCGCCAAAGTAGTACTCGGTCACCTTTGCCTTGATCAGAGCTACAATACACATCGGACAGGATGCGGCATTCGAGACCACCGCATACCCGCTTAGGTTGCTGGTCTTAAGTTTCTGCGCAGCCTCGTAGAGTAAGTTGATTTCCGCATGGGCGGCCGCGTTGTGCGACGAATTAACGGTGTTCTTCGCGGCCACGATCACAGCGCCGTCTTTATCTACCAGTAAGGCGGCAAACGGCACGTTACCGTCCCGCGCGGTCTCAGCCGATAACTCCATGGCCTGCCGAACCAGCTCTTCTTGTCGTTGCTGCGATAATGCCATAGCCAAATGATAGCAGACTAGCTGTAGTAACATTACCCTACAACACGGAGGGGATGGCTTAAGGGAGCCGTCTATAAGTGTCTAATGGTGAGGAACAGTTGAGTGCTATCAATCTCAGCGAATAAGAGCTCAAGATTTGCTTGTTCTGCTTTATACGACTCGATCTCATCAAGAATTGCCTGACGCTCGGCATTATACGCATCAACCATGCTGTTGTATGTATAAATTTGACCTATTCGGCTGAGGTAATCCATGCGGCTCCCCATAGCGGTAAGGTTATCTATTCGCCGATTTAACGCATTGCCCCTTAGAGTAAAACTATCTATCTTTTGCTGAACGGCCGCTTCTACCTTTGTGTTAGTAGCTATGATATGGGCTCGATTGGTAAAAAACTTCGCATAATGCCGCTCGAGCTCTGGCGATAAAGGTCCATACTCCGTACCGAGGAAAGAATGCAGCTCATCGGCTCTCGAACCGGCATCGAAGCCGCCTTGCTTTTCATACTCCGCCAAAGTTTCGTTCAGCTTATGGTTGTTCATTCTTGCTGCTTCCGCCACCACCAGCCGAGTGATCACGGCCTTCTCCGAGCCTCCCATTTCCGTATAGGCGGCGTGCAGCAGCTCGTGAGCCGCAGTAACATGCATTAACTCTGATAATTCATCATTATCTATTTTAAGATAATAGATGTTACCCCTGTGATAACAGCCAAGCTCCGGGTACTTGATACTGTTAGGGCACGACAAGTGGAATGTTGGCTTTTCTTGAGCCTTAGGGTTACCTCTATAAAAGATGAGCTTGCCTTGCCTTGTCATCCCAAGAGTATCAGCCATTTGCTCGGCTTCCGTTCCGGCGTTGGCCGATAAGACCAGCTCATCGCTGATTGGCCCCCAAGCAAACAAAACTATTAATCCAAAAATCACCCAATGCCTAGCGGCAAAACCAAGACTGCGGAAGACTCCGGTAAACCTGGATTTCTTTTCTGCAACGGCCTGACTAGCTTCTATCAGCCCACCATAATCGGTTGCGTAATCAAAATGATCACCCCCTACAACCTCAACTTCGCCGGTAACGGCGTCAATTTCGTGAACAGGCGCTCCAACAATAGAGGTACGACATTTCAAACACCTTGTGTCTTCTGGAAGATTTTCTTCACCACACTTTGGGCATTTTTGAATTAAGTAAGTCACTGACTTTTTTGTCTATCGAAAAGAGCCCAACAAAAATTTATTGCAGCTATAAGCTCTTTTTGATTTCGCATAATTAATGATTCTTAATAAAACTGATATTAGCCAAGTTAGTGTAGTACAATATGAGCAGATTGTCAAGCCGTCGTAATGGTTCAGGGTCTTGGCATCAGAGGCCAAGACCTAGTCTGCGGTAACTATATCTTCCCGCTCGCTTAGTACGCGTAGCTTTAAGGGCTAGATTTACTTAAATAACTTTCGAAACAGACGGTCTAAGCTGATGCTGGTGCGGTTGTAAACCCGATTGTAAACCGCGCGCCTAGGGCTGGTGACCAAACCATAGCCCCTCGGAACCTTAACTTTCAGGTTGTGGCGCACGTAGCGCTTAACCGAAGTTCTGGCTGCAATGCGGCCCCTTATTGAAGGCGTGCGTAGGCCAAACTTCATCTAGTCGCAGCCGTAACCATCACCGTCACGGTCCAGATCGTAAATATCCGAGCCAATCACCCTGACAGGGCCGGCCACGTAAGCCGGACCGTTACCGCGCCCGCCGGCGCAATCAACGTCACTGGCAATCGGCACGCACGGAGAGTAGTTGGCGTCACAGTTACTCACCGGCTGGGGTGCGGGAACTGGCCTAGGCCTTACCGCCTGCCGGGGCGCAACAGCTACTTTAGTACCGACCGCTATTACCGTGGGCGTCGGTGGCACGGTAACCTCTTCTTTGGTTTTAACACGCGCCGTTTCTTGGCCGTTGGTATAAGTCACTTCATAAGTAATGGTCTTGACGCCCGGTTTACCCGCCTGGCGCTCTACTTCTTTACCTTGGGTTAAAGTGGCATCATTAGTTCTGTTGACCGCAAAAGCTACTTCCTCTGTCACGGTAACGGTCTTTTTCTCAACTTTGGGTTCAACTTTAGCTTGCTCAACCGATTGTGAAGACTGTGTGTTGTCGGCCGTATTAGTGCTAGACGGCTGCATCATAGCGCTAGCCCAAGCGGTTCCTGCCGTTAGTGCCGGCAGCATAATTGCAGCGATAGCCAGGTACCGCAAAACCGGAACCTCGATCCTGCGATGAGCGTGCTTAGACAGCCAAACCCCCAGCATGACCGGCCACAAGAACAGGCCCGCCGCCATTAACAAAACAATCTTCCCGGCCTTTTTCACCGCGCTCATAGCACCCTCCTTATAAAGCCCCTTTAGCTAAATACTACGCTGACGAGACGGGTGCGTAAAGCGAAACTATCACAGATGCTAAGCGACTGGCTTGGGGAGCGCATGGCGATAACGCTTGTCAAATATTCTAAGAATATGGCCCAGCTTATCATGAAATAACTTGGCATTACCGTGTGAGGGAAACGGCACCTTAAGCATTACATTAAGAACCGGCAAGTGCTCATCAAGTAACAGATAGTCAGCGAGGGCGTCATAAACCGTAGCTTTAATGAGTACAATGCCGCTCTCTGGCGCCTCTGGATTAAACGGACCGCTGCCGATGATCTGCTTTATTTCTTTTGCAAGAGCGGACTTGCGGTCGTTAATGAGCTTATTGCGCTGTTTTGGCGTGAGTTTTAAGCTCATGGGACTTTCCAGTGCATCGATGAGATAATATCCGTCATTCTTAAAGCGTTCGAGCAGTTGAGGCTTTTGCTTACGAATCTCATTAACCCCACCTTTACGATCAAGCTCGGGATATAGAACACGTATCAAGTTTACAAATAAAGCGTCCTGAGTTGGGACGTCCTCATAGTAAAAGAACCTTTCGGTATTCTCGGGCGGTGCCTCAGCGACGAAAAGGATCCGGACTTTTTCTGGTTTATATCTCTCGCGCAGCTGTTGGTAGTTGATGTTGCTCATCTTCAATAGCTTAACCCAACTACTGCCATGTTACTTGAGTGAATCATGACTTTTACCGTGGGCTATCTTGTCGCAGCGCTCCTTGGCGTAATCCCAAGCCGAAAACTCGAAGAACTCAGCCGCTTTCGACGGGTGTGTTGGCACAATAAATGGATCATCGCCAAAGCCCGTGTAGCTTTGGTACAGCTCTTTGGCTGTCATTCCTGGTTTATAGGTACTCTCCAGAAACTCATCTACTATGCGTCTACATTCCTTAACCGCTTCGTCCACGCTAGAATAAGCTCCGGCCTGATACCGCTCGCTTTCATCCATGTAATGGTAATTATCATCAACCATCACCTTGTATTTAGACTTCATAAGGTGGCCACCTCGAGTGCCTTTTCGAGTTTTAATTTTGTCATTATTTCCTCCTGTGTGGGCAAAAAAATACGGCCCACTTACTTTAGTGGTAGCCGCAATAGACGCCTGCTGGCCGCTGTCCTACATATTTATTATACCACTAATTCGCCAAAACACCTAAATATACGAAATCGATAACGGCGGTAAAATTCTAAGCAAGCAAACCAACATCGCCGGAGGGAAGGCCTAAATCGGGAGAAGGCCGAGGCGGTAGGATTTTGCACTTTATAGCGCCTCCATCCGATCAGGCCGAAGATGGTACCATTCCTAGATCAGTCGGTCTAATTTGGTGGCTATGCAATACCAGTTTTGCTTTGGTATGATGCTTAGGTGAATTATAAGCGGAATGTTGATGAGCTAAGAAAGGTGGCGGCAATTTGGTGGCCCTCTTTCCTGTCTTCGATGGAAACAGAAGTCAGCATTATTCCCTTGCTAATCCAATCCCAGGATAAATTTATATCGCTCCTGAAGTTGAGTGACAAAACGCCCTTTTCTATATTTGAAGTGATGAAATCAGCAGGAATTCCGGGGAATCTGCTTCTGAAGCATCTTGTAATACTAGCCGATGTTGGAGGTGAAACTCTACAGCGTATCAACGCGGATTTCGCCTCGCTATTTC
>JAHWKN010000018.1 GCA_019347875.1 Candidatus Parcubacteria bacterium | reverse complement strand
GGGACGAGTTCCGCAGGCCGGCCTTTTGCGGGCTGGCTGGCTTGGAGTGAGCGACCTACTCGGCAGTTTTGGCTACCTTTTGCTGACAAAAGGTAGAAAGGGAGGATTTAGAGGAGATTAGGAGGGGTAGAGATAGGCCCGCTGCGAAAAGGGTTGGACGCGAGGGGTCAGCTAGCATCCGGCAGCGTCCGAGGAGCTGTCTCCTCCGGCTGCTCTCCGCCTGATCCAAAAATGCCACCAATCGTTTCCACCAGAGCGCTCCATGCCTGACCAAGCTGGTCGGTAAAGCTGGGAGCGTTACCTGGCAGCATGTTATCATTGCCACCACTTGCCGGCGCGGTCTGTTTGGCCACGCTGGTACGGCTAACCGTCGGGCTGGTCTGCTTGGCGCGGATAATCAGGCGGTTGGTGCTAAACCCTGGGGGCGAGCAGGTGATGAGGGTGACGGACGGCTCCGCGGTAGGCGCCAGCACGCTTAAGTCGGTCGGCTTGACGACCTTAACCTCCGTCACTTCATACAGGTACTGAGTACCGTTGTAGTTGATGCTAAAGGTGTCGCCGACGATCAGCTTATCCAACAGCACGAACACGAACTTATAGTTGCCGGGCTCCCACCAGTCGTTGGAAGAGTGACCAACTATGACGCTGTTGCCGTTCTCGCCGGGTTTTACGGTGGTGCCGTAGTGGACCACGCCGTTTTGTAGCGACCGCTGGATCTGGCTCTCCTGAATGCTTGGCTCGTACACTACCGGTGCCTTAACGTTGATTTTCGGGATGGTAATGATCGGCTCAGGCGGGACGGCGGCAGCGGCGGACGGCAGCGCCTCCCCCATCTGCTCGTTAACCGTCGGCTTGTCGTTAAACAGGTAGCCCAGCTGGCTAAACAGCACCGGCGACTTAAACACCGCCAGGATGAGGAGGAAGGAGGCCACCGCGGTTAAAACCGGCTTGAGGCGGCTGGGTAAAAGCTTTGACTTGCTCTCCGACTTGGCCTGCCGGCGCTCCTGCGCCGCCGGCGACACCGGGTTGGCGGGTGGCAGACTGTCGGTTTGCAGGACGGGTGCGGCCAAAGCGGCCATCTCGGCGCCCGGCTCTCCTAATGCGGCGATTTTAGCGCGCGCAGACTCAGCCGCGGCGGCGTCGTTGTCGCCGTCTTGGGATTGGGCGCCCTCCGCTACGGGGCGGGGGTCGATTGGCTTGATGTCTAGTGTGTCGCTGCCGGGTTCGGCCATAACTTTACTTTCCGCTTGCTTCTATCCTATTATAATACAGTTGTCTGCAAGAGACTTCTTCTGTAGAATCCTACAGAGCATATTACATTGTAACATTATAGCTGCCGTTTGGCAAGAGTTTCGACCTTGTGGGTTGGAGGGTCGGCTAGACTAAGGGGCAACACGCCGCTGTGGTGGAATTGGTAGACACGCGGGTCTCAAAAACCCGTGAGGGCAACCTCGTGTCGGTTCGACTCCGACCAGCGGCACCATTTTGTATAGTCCTCAGCTTCACCTGCCCAAGCTCTTTTCATTCAACCTAAAACTTCATCCGTCAGCTGCCGGATGAAATCTTGGGTTGAGTCTCAGCTCCGGGTCTACCCCGGAGCTGAGTGCCCACCTACTGCAAGTTCATCAGTTGCCTTCGAGAACGGCGATCTCCCGCAGGATTTGCTGGGTTGTATCGGCATCGAGACCGAACTGATCAAGCTGCTGCCGCAGCCCGAACAGCCTGGCGTCGTTGGCTCGCTGGCGATCTCTGGCTGCACGTTCTTGGGCCAGCTTCTCTTGTAGTTCCAGGACGGCAGAGCCGGGAACGAGACCGGTTGTGGCGAGAGCCTCCACCGGCAGTTCGAGGGGAAAACCTTGCCAGCTGCCAACAGGAACGCTGAAGGTTCCGTCTCTGAACTGTAGTATGTAAAAGCTGGCGGAGCGAAACCCCTCGCAAGCTTGAATCTGGTGGATCGAAGCGATCACCTTGCCGTTTGCGGTTCCCTGCTCATTGAACGGGTCGACCAGCTCAGGAATCCACCCCCGCAACGTGTCTAACGCCAACACGCTGTATCCCCCATGATGACCAAGGCGCTCGACTTCCCGCTCTTTCTTCTCGATCTCGCGATACAGTTGCCGGGCTCTCCCCCGATCGGCCGGGAGCAGCTCTTGCTGTAGTTGCTTTCGTTCCGCCCGCAGGGCTGCGACTCGTTCTTGATGTTGCTTTGCCTCTGCCCGTTCAGATTCGGCCCGGCGGACAGCGTCCGCGAACGATGGCCCTACTCTTGCTAGAGTGGTCCAATCGTTGCCGTCGTCGGAGCTATGACGAGATAGAACGCCGGCCTCGCCGACAGGTTCACTTTTGTCGCCGTCCCTAAACGTGACAAAGCAAGCTATTGCGCTGCTGTCACGCCGATTGAACCCCGGGACAAAAGCCCCTTCTGAGCCGGAGATCCACGTGACTTTGTGAATTTTTCTCCCTATCCACTCTCTAATCGGTACAAGCCCATGCATGACCGGGAGGTCTAGAGCGTTGTCGGTCACGAGATAGACGCCTTTAGAGTCCTTGTACGCGTCGCCGTTGCGGATCTTGCAACCATTTCTTGTATATAGAGTATGAGTGTCGTTTGCCCAGCCCGAAGCGGTAACCAGCATGTTGCTGTCTCCTTTGGCGGTAACCAGCATATTGCCAGCTCCTTTTGTGAAGGAACCTTCCGAAAACTTGCCGTTATATTATGGCATAACAACAAGCATTAGGCAAATTCTTATGCTTATCTATAGCGAGAAATGCGCAATATTCACTAAATTGCTGTCGACACCGTAAGGTATTTCTAGTACCGGTCGACTGCCCGGCTAATCGCTTTAGTCATCTCGGCCGTGGTTATGACTTCCCGTCTATCGGCTAGACCCCGCTGGGTCTCTCGCAGTACGTAAGCGGCGGTCGTTAACCCGGCGAAGCGGCTGGCGGGGTTTTGCAGCCAAAAGACCGCCGCCACCGCCGCTGTGGCGGCCGCCAAAGAGTCCATCGGGCCGTCGGCGCTCGTCAGGCTCAGCTGCCCATCGGCTACCGCCACCATATCGCGTCCCGTCAGCAGGTAGCCAGCCTGGCTATGTGCCGCCACTTGCGCCATAACCTCGATTTTGTTGATCACGCCCGGATTAGGTTCGATCTTGAGGCCGATATCCAAACCGCCGGCCAGCTTAAAGACTTGCTGCATGGTGGCGACGATCAGGCAATTCGGTCGGTCGGCTATCAGGCGGTAGCGGTGCTTGACCAGGGTCGGGGCTTGGTCGAATGCGATCACGGGCTCGTCGTACTTCCCTAGCAGCGACTCGACCAGCATGACGGTCTCGCTGTTGTTCGATAAGCTGGCGCCAATGGCGATGGCGTCGCATTCGCTAGCCAAGTGCAGAATCTGCGCCAGGGCCCCCTTCCCTAATGAGCCGGAGGGGCTGGAGGGCACAAAGTTGGTTCCCGGCGTATCGGCCAGCAGCTTTTGCAGGCTGTCGGGCAACACCACCCGGCACTCCCCCGCTCCGGCCGCCAGCGCCATTTGGTAGACCGCTTGGATTTGGCTAAACTCCTCGCGGTGCCCGCCCACCAGCAGCAATCGTCCGGCGGTACCGCGGCTGAGGGGCCGATTCCACAGTATTTTCGGAAACAACGGCTGATCGGCCTGTCTGAGACACTGCTTAGTCATTGGGTTTAGGGCGTTAGTTAGTTAAGTCTTTCAGCCGCTGCAGATTGGCGGCGTCCGGCCCTTTGCCGTCTAACCCCGGCACCTCAAGCATACCCGGGACGTCCTTTAGCTTCGGGTGGTTGATGATGACCTTAAAGCCGTCGCGGCCAATGTAACCGTCGCCGATGTTTTCGTGCCGGTCGACTTTGGCGCCCAGGTCGGCTTTGGAGTCGTTGAGGTGCAAGGCGCTTAAGCGGTCCAATCCGATCAGCCGCTCGAAGTCGGTGATTAGCCGGTCCATCCCCCCGGCGCTGCGAATTTCGTAGCCGCTGGCCAAAAGATGGGCGGTATCGAGGCAGACCTTTAGGCGGGGATGGTGGTCCATGGCCTCGATAATCATGGCTAGCTCTTCTAAGCAGTTGCCGATGTTGCCGCCGGCCCCGGCCGAGTTCTCCAAAATCAGCCAGCTGTTTGAGCTGGCCTCAAGCGCTTCCTGCAGCGCGGCGGCCAGGCGCTGCAAGGCCTGTTCCAGCCCCAGCCCTTTATGCGAACCCAGGTGGGTGACTACGCCGGCCGCTCCTAGCTGGTCGGCGGTCGCCAGCATTTGCGACAGCGCCGTGATGGACTTGCCGCGTAAGGCGTCGTCCGGCGTGCCGTAGCTCACCAGATAAATCATGTGGATAAAGGTTCGCTGAATCCCGGCTTCGCGACACGCCTGGCGGAAGGCGGCGGTTTGGGCGTCGTCGTAAACGCTGGGGCGCCAGGTGCGCGGGCTGCCGGCAAAAATCTGCATCACCTCCGCCCCCATGTCGCGGGCCCGCTTGGGGGTACCAACCAGGTCGCCGGCGGTAGAGATGTGCAGCCCGTAAATCATGGCTATATTGTAGTCAAAGCAAACTTAATTACAAAGCAGCAGGCTCACCATCAAGGCTGCCTGCTGCTTCTTGTCTGCTTTTTGTTTATTCGTCTTCTTCGTAGTCAAACTCCAGCCGCTCGTAGTAAACCGGCGCCATCTGGCCGATTTGGAACCGGGCTACCAGCTCGTTGGCTTCGTCTTCGTCCAAGCCCAGCCGCATCATTTGGCGCACCTTAGTTACCGGGTCGCGGTCGGAAAGCAGCGTTTCCTCAATCTTTTTTTCCTGTTTGAGTTCCTGGTCTATGTCGTCATACCCCTCCATACCGCACCTCCGCCTTTAGTGAGAGTAAGCATAATGTAACGTGTTATGGCAGGACATTAGCTGTTATGCCAAAAAGCGGTCATGTCAAAAGTGTTAAAATTATAACCCGCTGATTCCTTGATCCGTTGATGGCCGAAAAATTGCAAAGTGAAAATAACCACCCTCAGGCGGTACAATGGGAGTTATGTCTTACACTCTCTCCGCTGACCAGGCCGAAGCGCTCAAGGTCATCAGCCACTGGTACAAAAATCAGACCGCCCCCTACTTGACGCTGGGGGGCTACGCCGGTACCGGTAAAACTACCTTGATCGCCTATCTGCGCCAGGCGCTGCGGCAGCGCGACGAGGACTCGCGGGTAGCATTTTGCGCCTTTACCGGCAAGGCCGCCAGGGTGCTGACCGATAAGCTACGGGAGCAAAAGGTGCCCCGGCGCGGCGATAGCGTTTCGACCATTCACTCATTAATCTACACCGCCGAGTCCGATGCGCGGGGCCAGGTGATCAACTGGCAGCGTAAAGACGAGCTGGATTACGATTTAGTTATCGTCGACGAGGCCAGCATGGTCGATCAGGCGATTTGGGACGATCTGCTTAGCTTTAACCTGCCGGTGCTAGCGGTAGGCGATCACGGGCAGCTACCGCCGGTTGGTTCCAGCTTTAACCTAATGGCGGCTCCGGCGGTCCGGCTGGAGCATATTTTCCGTCAGGCCGAAACCAGCCCGATTATCGAAGTGGCCACCATGGCCCGCACCAGCGGACAGGTTCCGGTGGGCGAATACGGACCGGGGGTCAGGAAGCTGAGCCGGCGCGACAGCGACACCGGCCAGACGGTGCAGGACTTGCTGGAGGGGGCCGGAGCCGACCAGCTGGTTCTGTGCGGCTACAACCACACCCGGACCAAACTCAATCAGGCCATTCGCGGCTACCGTGACTACGACTCTCCCCTGCCCCAGTCCGGCGACCGGGTGGTTTGCCTGCGCAACAACCGCAAAGCCAAAATTTACAACGGCATGACCGGCCACATCTCCTATTTGACCGGGGCCGAAAACGATCCCGATAAGTTGTGGTACTACGCCAGCATCCGGCTAGATAATGAGGATTACGATTACGAGGGTTACGTTTTGCGCGGACAGTTCGGCGCCGGCGAGACGCTTAAGAGCCTGCCCAAGAATCCGGATGGCGCTCCCGGCGATCTGTTCGACTTTGGTTACGCCCTGACGGTCCACAAGGCTCAAGGCTCCCAGGCCCGGCGGGTGCTGGTGTTCGAAGAGCGCTTCCCCAGATCCAGCGACGAAGACTGGCGCCGTTGGCTGTATACCGCCGTCACCCGCGCCACCGATGAGCTGGTGATTGTCGGCGAGTAGTTTTTCACCCCGACTCATCTTAAGCGACTTGCAATTAAAGGTAATGCGTGCTATAATAAGTAGATAAGCGTTGGTCAGATGCCAGCCCCCTATAGCCTTAGGGCCTTTCTGGGATGAAAGGATAGTACCTTGAGTAAGACTCGAATCACACGTACGGTCATGAACGCCGAGGAGATGGTACGGGCTACCCTGGCCGGCATCCCTGAGGAGTTCGAACTCCACGCCTCTTGGCTCCAGTTTGACGTATATCAGGATGTTCATCGGCCGTCTGGCGACCCAGACCTTGCGTTCATGATCAAGCTGCGCGGCCGGGATGCTTTGATCCAGGCGGTATGCGGCTTGAGTAAGAGCATGCCAGAGCTTCTGTATCATGACATGGGCAGCTGCATCATCTACGCCGACGACCATGTTTGGGCGGCGTTATTCGACCTCTCCGGTGCCGTCACCAAGCTGACGCCCCTATACGGCGTCGCACGCATGGTTTCGCCCTCGCATGAGGCCCTTCGTTCTTAAAGAGCGAGGCGCCCCCCTGCGGGGGCGTCTTTCGTATTACGGGTTGTGGCTAGTTGGGCGTTTGTTTTATATACTCTTAGTCAGTAACCGAGGGACCGATGGACGAGAAGACGATTGATGCGATTCACCGGCTGGTGGCGGAGATGGATGAGGCTAAGGCTCAGATCAAAACGGTCAAAGACCAGCTCAAAGACGTGCTGGAGCAAAACGACGAGTACCGGCAGATGCAGGAGGAGCTAAAGGAGCTAGCCGCCAAGCGTGCTACCGCCAAGAAGCTGCTGCAGGCCGACAAGGATTATCAGACCGTTAATGGTGAGCTGGAGGAGCTGAAGTTTAAGCTCAAGGACTTGCAGGAAATCATGAGCCACCACCTGGTGACGTACTACAATGAAACCCAGACCACTCAAATTAAGGGCACCGACGGCGAGGTGCGGCAGGTTATAATCAGCGCCAAGATCGGCAAGCCCGAGACGTTGTTTACGCCGGAGTAGGCTAGATGAGATCCCAGTTTCGTCCTGTGCTCTCGGGCAGAGCGGGACTCATCAGCACGAATACGTATTCGTGGACTGGGAGAGTGGGAGGGGGTTGCCCCTCCCACTCTCTGTTGTGCTGTTAGCTGCAACGGGTGGCGGTCGGCTGCGACTGCGGTTGCAGCGGTCGGCCCTCGTACCAGGCTACTAATAGTGGCTGGGGGCAGATTTTGATACCCAGGGCGGTACTAATCTGAAAGTGCAGGTGCGGCCCTGATGAACGGCCGCTGTTGCCGGACAGCATGATTGGCTCTCCGGTGGCTACCAGCTGACCTTTGGCGACTTGCGTGCTCGAGGCGTGGCAGTAGGTGTATTTAAAGCCGTCCGTGCCCAGCACCGTAACCCCGTTACCGCACCTATCATCCGCCACGACCGCCAGTACTTCCCCGCTCGTAACGGAATACACGGGAGTACCTGTGGTTAGGCTTATATCGATAGCCGGCTTACCGTCGTGGTGCGGCCTTGTCAGTATGCCCGGTGACACCAGAGCTCTGTCTACCGGCAGACCGTAGCCGGAGAGGTGCTGGTTTAACGGTTGAGCCGGCGGCGGCACGGCCACCTGTCCGTAGCTTTCGGCCGTGGCCTCTACTTCGTTGACGTACCACCAGGCTGCGTTGTAGCCAAACAACGCCTGGCGCATGTTGTCTGGGGCACCCAAAGCGCACAGGTAGCGGGCGGTAGCAGCGGTAGCGTCGTAGTAGTTGTGCGGTGAGGCCAGGCCGTCGCCGTTGCCGTCCTGCGCGTAAGTTTGCCAGGTTGAAGGGATGAACTGAGCCGGGCCGACGGCCCGGTCGAACACCGTGTCGCGGTCCCACCGGCCGTTATCGGTATCAAGAATGCGCGCCACTTTGGTTCTGCCGGAGCCGCCGCCATCGAGCCTGATGCCGATGATCCAGGGCGTAACTTCGCCGTTGGGTGCTGTCGTGCCTCCTCCAAAGCGGCCATGGTTGCTTTCCTTTTTGATGATGGCGGCGACGTAGGTCCACGACAGCCCTGGGCAGCGCTCGGCTGCCTGCTGGTAGATGGTCAAGATTTCGGGCGGGATGTCGGCGGTAGCCTGACCGCTGGGCGCCAGTGCTACCGGAGCGGCTGTCGCTTCGCTGCTGGTGGCTGGCACTATCATTGCCGCCGCCATAAACATCAAGCCAAACAGGACGGTGACGAACGCTGCGGGCAGCGCTATGGGAAGCAGGAAGATGAGCTTTTTGATCATAGCTCCACCGTTGCCACCAGCCAGGTGTCTTTTTCTCGAACCAAGCTAAGCGTTAGCTGCAGGTCGTGGTGATCTTGTCCGCCGATGTAGGTGACGGTGAGCTGCGCGTACGTCCAGGCCGTCACGGTACCGTCTTGAAGGTGAATTTCGACCTCAGCCGGATCCGCTACGGCGACTCCAACTTCTTGGCGGCTAGCCAAATCGGCTTGGCCGGCACTGGCGCTAGAGTTGGTTGTTAGCTCGTCTAGCAGCGGGGCGGTAACCAGCGGCTGGAAGGCTTCGGCCTGGAGGGACGGCTGATCCCAGCTGTATGACAAGTACAACTGCGTGAACTCGGCCGCCACTTGCCTGGCTGCGGCTATGTCGGGGATCAGCGTCACCGTAGTACTGGCGGTAGGGCCGGGCTGCGGGCTACTGGTAAAGGCAGCGTCCGTTCTAACCGTTTGACTGCCGGGCGACCAGCATACAGTTACCACCAGGATGATCGCGACGAGTATGGCACCAATTTTCAGCCAGCGGCAAATGGTTTGCCGTGAGGTCAGCATTTGGACTCCTTTGGGTCGGATGGCCATGATTTTAGGATGTGAAGGTACACCTCCCGCCCCAAACTTCAAGCGCTGTGACGCTTCAGGTTTCGGGTGGGAGCCCCTGCCGGCTCTGGTGAACCGGCAGGGGCAAATAGGGGCTACGTTTCGTCTAGAGGTGAGCGATGGATAGGCGTATGGCCGTTACTTGGCGCCCGGCCATTGCTTGGTCTAGGCACGGCAGTTTGTCGCTGCTGAGGTCGCGGGATGCCGTCATCCAGACGAGGGCCGTTGAGGGCTGGCCGGTCGCTTGACGGCGGGTCCAGCGCCAGCGGATCGTTTAGCGATGCGCGCGGTACCCCAGTCCGCCCGCTACCGCCACGACCGGGATGTGGCGCCGATCCCGATGTATCCGGTGCGGCTGGATCTTCTGTGCCACGGCCAGCGGCCGCGGCAGCGACCAGCCGCGGGGTAGCCGCGGCCGCAGAGGCAGCCACACCGGCGGTTTTGAGCGCTGTCGAAAGTTGGCTGAGCAAAGAATCCTGCCCCCTGACGTCTGGCCGGTGAGCGGCTTTGTTGCCCATAAGGATGTAGCCGATGGGCCGGCGGAAGATGTAAAGCGAGACGTAAATGCACAGGGTGACAAACAGGCCGAAGAACCAGCGGCTGGCGCTTGTGCCGTCACCAATCAGCGTGGTAGAAACGATGGTCAAGACGATAAGCACCAGCTGCAGCAGGAACTTACCTACCAGTAAGGCAGCCAGCACCCAGGCGTAGCGCTCCGCGATCCCGCGCCCCTTGGGGTGCAGGGCGGCTAACAAAAACACCGGCGCGAACATGAACAGGATGTGGAACCCCCCGTCCATGACTACGCTTGCTAGCAGGAACCCGAAAAACACCAACTGGTTGGCAAGAACCATCAAGCCGCCGAAAAAAACTATGGAGATCCGTTCCAGGCTCTGATGACCTTTGTACCAGTTGTTTACCAGCGGATCGGCGTCCATCTCGGCCTCGAGCTGGGCTCGCTGCTGGCGTTTGCGCTCGCCGGTAGCTCCGGGTTGCGGGTCAGGGCGGTTGGGGTCTTGTGCGCTGCCTTTAAAGTGCATGAACTCGTCGACCATCGCCTCCCGTTCGTCGGAACTGACCGTTTTCGCCTGCAGCCAGCGCTGGCCGTACTTTTCGCCGCCCTCGAAACTACCAAACTGTACGATCTGCCAGAGCTGATAGGCGAAGGGGCGCCATAGGCGATCCGACAGAATCCTTAGTTGAGTGGTGGCGGGATCACCGTTGAAGGTCGGTTGAACGGTGCCGGCGTTGTCTGGTGCGACGTTGCCGGAAGGCGGATTGTCGGCCTCGGTCATGCCGGTTAACAGTAGGTTCGGCAGAGCGCTGCTGAGTTTGTTGCTATGATCTAGTACCAAGCTGTAGCTGGTAAAGAAATACATAGTCACAACAATGGTAGCGACGATGTAGACAAAACCGCTCCACACGCCGATCAGTTGCTTGCGGGCCATCCACTGCCAGACTAGGGCGGCGATGCTTAGCGCCAGTACCAGCGTGAACAGCCAAAAGTAGACGCTGTCGCGCAAAGCCTCGATAACGCTGACTTCCAGTTCTCTGAAAGCATTCCCGCCCAGCAGCTGCGAGACGTCAAACGAAAAGACCGCTTGAAACACCGTGATCATGAACGCGGTAAACGTTAGACTGAGCATCAGTATGACGCCACTCGCAATGCCCAGGATATTGCCGCCCCAGTTTAAAGTTCCCACATCGGTCTTTAGTTCGTATGATCCGATCGGGTAGGCTTCCTGTAGCGTGGGGCGGTTGTCGCCTTGCAGTCTGCGTCCGCTAACCAGTCCGTCGATCCCCTGGTCGAACGCCGCTGACGTATCCTGATCAAACGACGCCGCATCGTCCCCTTCAACGCCGCCATACGGCAGCGCTGGTAGGGTGGATATTGCGGTGAGGACGCCGGCCGGTTCTGAGCGCGGAGTAGCCGTCGAGGGGACTGGTGGGATCGGTAGCCAAGCTGAGCCGGCTATGGCAATCGCCATCAGCACGAACGTGATACAGTACACCTGCTTGCCAGGCTTAATCATGTGCACCTCCAGACAGTGCGGATGGTTGGAACGTAGCGATAACAAAGTACCTGAGTAATGGTTAAATTACCCAACCTCAAGGCTTAACCGTTGGTTAAGAATTAAGGTTGGGCCTCGTGCCGGAGCGGTCAGCTCCGGCACGAGGGTAAGACGCGTAAATCGATCATGGTGGTTAGGACCGGACTGTAAGTCGCCGAGCTGAATGTCGGCGGGCAGTTCGTGTCCACCGGACGGCCCTAGTTGCTGAATTGGATCTCAGTGGGCAGTTCTTTTCCACCGGTTGCGACCTTGAATACCTGTTCGGCAAGGGCTGGAATCAGCACCAGGCCGCCCAGACAGAGCAGGACAATCGCAACCAGTCTGAAGATGTTTTTGCCCATGCTGTTGAAGCGACGGCCGGCAAAATCGGAGACGAGGCTGCCTGCCGCGATGACGATTGCGGCTATGGCTGTCGCACTTAGTGCCCAGGCAGCTAAGGCTCCGAAGTCTACGTCGACGGGTTCCATTGAATATCCTTTCTGTAGCGGATGTAGCTAGACAACCGAGACTGGAACCGTGTTGGCCAGTTCGGGGCGTGGATCGGTGTTGAAAGCTTCCTCCAGCCCTGCGAGGACTAGATCGATCTTGATAGGAACTGGTCTTCTGTCTGGATCGAGCATCACACCGCAGCCCGCTCCCTTTGGAAACGACCTGATTACAGCTCGGTTCTCAACCGTGTCAGCCAAATCCAGCAGTTGCAGCACCGCCGTTACCTCATCGAAGGCCGTGCTCCTAAAAGCAAAAGCCGCCGCCATGTTGTTGGTAACCGACTGGTCGAGCAAGTCGCCGGCGTTTTGACTAATCAGGAACAAGACCGTGTTGTGGGTCCTGCCCATGCGGCTGAGGCGGCTAATTAGCTGACGACCAATGGCGGCGTGTGTCAGGATGTGGGCCTCGTCAAATGCGATGACCTTTGGTTGATGAGGGCTTAGGCTAGCTACGCGCTTAGCCCAGTAGCCCAGTAGGTGGACGAGGGCGACTGAAATGCGCTCGTTCCGGGTCTGCTCGTTCAGCGGGGTACCGGCTGCCGGAGGCTCCAGATTGGTGGCCTCGACCACCGTCAGCATGCCTTCCGGCAACAGCATCGGCTCGCTTTGGGTGCTAAAAGCCAGTTTGCCTAAACGGTGACGTTTCGCCGCCAGCAGCAGTTCACCCATGTTACGGACGGCTTGGCTGCTGTTAGCGCGGAGTCGCTCGATCATCCCGAACATCGAGGCTTTTGTATCTTGCTGCGCTTCTTGGTGACAGGCGCTTTGCAGCGCTGCGTGCTGATTCATGTCCGGATGTTCGGGCAGAAGCAGCAATGACACTTCGAAGGCCAGGTCGCTTGCCTCGTCGGGATCGCTGGCAATTTTGTAAGGGTCAAGCCTGATGGGATTGTCCGTATCGCTGAGACTGATGCGATTCCGCCTCCCTTGCAGTCCGACTAGTCCGGCCAGCCCGCCCGTCTCCTCCTTGCAGGTAACGTAGAGGGCTGAGGCGCCGCGCAACACCGCCTGGTAAAGCTGCAGCCAGGCAGCATTGGTTTTGCCGCCGCCGGGTCTGCCTAGAAACGCTACGAGGGTGGAGTCGCGTTCGGCCGCCAAGGCTAACGGATCCCAGAAGACGGGAGACGCGATGGGGTCATCTGCCGCTGCGCCGCCGTGACTCGGGATGGTGTGGCCGATGTATGGTCCGGTCCGGTCGCCGACGCTGGATGAGGCAAAGAACTCCGATGCACCCAACGCCGCCGCATCTTGAGTGCGGGTGCCAAAGGGTACGCGCTGGTGTTCGCCGGGCAGGCTTTCTAGAAACAACGGCAGTTGCCGGAGGTACTGCTCCCACTTCTGTCCAAAGCGCTGCATGTAAAAAGCTTGCAGTTGGGCTACGCGGGTTCGCAGCTGTTTGTCAGTGGCGGCCGTTACGATCAGACGGGGAGCACATTGCAGCAGCTGCCCCTGTCCGTCGTTGATGGCACTGCTTAGCTGTTGCGTACGGCCGGCTTGGACCAGGAGTTGGTCCGGAACGTGAGCGCCTGTTTCGTTAGCGTTACTGAGGGTGTCGTTGGCTGCGTCGATACGCCCCTGTAGCAGCTTGGCGGCAACGTGCTGTGATAGTAGCCGGAACCGCACCGAGATGTCGACGTACGGGTGGAGTGGACGCAGCCAACCGTCGGGGATGTCATCGGGCGGCGCCCTGGTGAGGGACAGGATGGACACATGTACTTCCTGTCCTCCTGGTGATATGACCAGCGACTTTCCGAAAGTGGGGTTGTCGACCGCATACTGCGGAATGGCCAGAAGCTCGTCTCCCTCCACTCGGGAGTCGGTTGTCTGCATTGCGGCCAGCTCCGGGTCGAAACTTCGTTTAATCAGCCATGTCAGCTCCCCGGTGGTGGCAGGGCTGGCCTGTAAGGCGCTTCGCTGAAAGGTGGCGGCTATTTGATCGGCCTTAGCGCGCCATTTGGCGACTTCGTGGTCGGATACGACGAGACCTTCGAGTCCGACCTGGCGGCTGAAGTTTTGCCACCCCGCCTGTATCGACCTCTGCCAACGCGTACCCAGGCAAATGCCCAGGTAGAGTGCGTACTGGTAGTAGCGCTGGGAGCTGAGGTAGGAGGCCTGTTCGTTGATGTAGTCTTCCCACCCGTAACGGGACTGGTCCGGCGGTGGTTGAGGCCCCCGCAACTGGTAGTCCCGCCATTTGGCGGGGTCAAAGCGTCGCGGAACGCCTCTTAGGTGGTAGTCGGTGTCTTCGTACAGAGCCAATGCCGCCATTACATCGGCCTGAAAGCCCTGCCGCTGGCCTTGGGTCAGTAGATCACAGCAGGCTGCCGGTATCGCAAAGTAAGCCCACACCTGCTTTTGACTAAAAGCCAGGTTGTCGACAATGCCTTCGACCGACAGCTGCCAGCCTTCGCGTACAGGTGGCTTTACGGTAGATCGTCGTCGTAGCATGTAGTACTCCTGACTGATATAGGCGCCCAAAGTACTAAGCGCTCGGGATCGCGATTGTTTGACAGGCCATCGGGATGGCGCGGTTCGAGTAGTTTGCCCAGCAGCATGCCGGCGAGTTGGTGGGCTTTTAGGCCTTTCCACACGGGATACAAGGTCAGAGCAACACCCACCGCGGGCAGACCCAGGTAATAGAACAGCGTGACCCGTCCCCAATCCCAGGGAATACCAAGCAGCCAGCCGATGGTCCAGGTAATGGCTACCATAGCCACAGATCGCACCCCGTCTACCAGATAGAACTGGATGATCCAGGGCTTGTTGAAGCCGAAAAACCGCCGCTTGATACTAAGAGTGTTGTTGTGGTCTTTTCCGCTCATGACTCACACCCTGTCAGCTCAATCGCCGTTGGGCTTTCGTCGAGCCGTTCAACCAGCCAGTGCGGTCCGCGCTTGACCAAGATCAGGTGATACGTTTGTATCATCCCGGCCTCGGCCGCGTCGCTGTCGCGCCACATTACCGTTACCTCGGCTCGGCGGTGGTCGCCTTCCTGTCCGGCCGTTGCCTCTTTGCTGGCCTCTGCTCTAATTTCGACTATGCCGCCTAGGCGGACCTTGCCGTCGAGGCCTTCGATGGGACGGCCGTTGGCCATAAGGCTGGCCAACTGGGCGCGGTCGGAGGGGCAGTCGTTGCCGGCAAAAGCGGTAAAGAAGGTTTGCATGTTGGTCTTAATCAGTTCCGAAAGCTGCGGATCGGCCGTAAACGGCTCTGGGCGAACCAACGTAGAAACGCGCGGGCAGGGTACCAAGCGCGGTGGCTTGTTGATCCCCACCTTTATCTTGCCATCGACCGCTTGAGCGAAGGTAGAAACCTGAAGGCAGTAGCGTTTATACCCGTTGACCATGATGGACGCTATTACGTCCCGTTCTGGTCCGTCTCCGGGCAGCACGCTGCTTGAGACGTTGGTGGCGATTTCGCTGCCTTCGCCATCCCAGCCGAACTGCCGCCCGTAGGCTTCCCCCGGTTGGCAGTCCGCAAAGACCGCTTGGTCGTAACGGTTGCGGTCGTATTGACTATCGAAGTTAAGATACGAGGCCACGCATTCTTCTGCTTTGGCCATGCGGGCGGCCTCTTCGGAGAGCTGCGGCTGATCGCCGCTGCCCGCCAGAGCCACCGGCCCCCGGAGTGTTGCCACCACGCCGGTAAATGCAAATGCCAGTAAGGGCAGCCCAAGAAACGCGGGTATGAGCCACAACAATACTTTGCGCAGTCGTGGATGCTTGATGCGCCACTGCACCGAAGGGTCGCAGATGGGTGACGTTTGGGTTGAGTGTACCTGCTTACGCATGTTTTCTCCTTTGGCGAGAGAATTGATCGATTTACATGTCAAGGATCTGCCCGGAACAAGGTTCCAGGTGACAGGCAGCTAGATTACTGCCCGGCTGCAGCTTTTACCGTTTGATAAAAGCTAGAGTCGGGTAGCAAGCAATGGTGGGAGTTTGACCCCGCCCGCGTGGAGGCGGGCGGGGTCAAACTGACAATGACTACGGCAGTTCAAGTACCTGATCGGGAAAGATCCAGTCCCAGTCGTCGCCGATAACGTGCTTGTTGCGCTCGTAGATAGCATCGGCGTAGTCCCAGACCTCACGGAACGAAGCCTGTGGGCTCAGGGCGCGCCGGGCAACCTTGAGCAGCTCGTCCCCGGATACCACCGTGTAGGTGCTAGCGGGTTGGGGCTGCTGGACCGCCGGCGCGTCGTCGTGGGGTGCAAGGA
>JAHWKN010000017.1 GCA_019347875.1 Candidatus Parcubacteria bacterium | reverse complement strand
AGTTCCGCAGGGCCCCAAGCTAATGGCGTGATGAGCAGACCGCGTTTTGACACCAGCTCGGCAGTTTTGGCTACCTTTTGCTGACAAAAGGTAGGAGAGGAGGGTTTAGGGGGAGTTAGGGGGGATAAACAGCAAGGCCCACTGCGGCGGAGGTTGGAGGGTTGCGCACGACCGGTAAGACTAAAATGCTGAAGTATCAGATTGCCAGCCGCGCTTTAATGAATTATACTTATGCTTAACAAGGGCATAAGTATGGCGCCGCAAAATTTAGATCAGTACGTTAGTTGGGTGCTTGACCAGAATCCGGAAATCAAGGATTTAGACCCCGAGATTCGGCAGCAGCTCCAAGCCGATTACGTCGACAGCTTAGAGAACGAGGTTAACGCCGCGCTGCTGGCCGCTATGCCCAAGGACCGGCTGCCCGACTTTGAGCGTCTGGCCGAAAGCGGTACCACCGCTCAAATTGAAGCTTTCTGTGAGCACCACATTCCCAATATCAAGGAAGTGGTGGCGGCCGTTTTAGTCCGCTTCAAAATCAATTATTTAGGTCACTAGAGTGTCTGCGGAGGGATCACCGGTAGCTTCACCCGATAGGCCGCTCGAAATTCATCTGGTCGATGAGTCGGCCGAGCTGGAGGCGAGGGCCCGCGAGGTGGCGGAGGCGCGATACGCGGAAGAGATGGCCGGCGCCAACATCCTCAAACGGATCTGGCAGGGCAACTTGGCACGGGACCATTATCTTTATAAGCATACCCAGCAGGCCCGCCAGGAGATGACCGAAGCGGACAACCTTTACACGCATGCGGATCTGGACCGGGCGGAGGTGCAACAGGAGCTGCTGGCCGATGTCGAGCGCTTTAGCAGCCAGTATGACGATCAACTGGATGCAGGGGAGAGTAAACATGAACTGGCAGGGTCGGCGGAAGAGCAGGGTTTGCGCGACCAGCTAAAGGGCTTGGTGCGCGATTATGCCAGCGGCGCTTTAACGGCCAGTACTTTTGAGGAGGAGCGCACCCGGGTGTTAAACTCACTCGACGGCTTACCGGCGGAGGTGAGGGGCAAGGGTTTGCTCTACGCCGATAACTTATTGGAAATCGCCCGCCAGGTCGAGCAGCGGGTGCATGCCGGCGAGGTGCTGGAAGACATATTGGATCAAACCAAGGTGTACGTTGACCGCTCTGAGTTTGGAGTGCGCAGTGAGATCGGTTCGGGGGTGGTCGAGCGAACCTTGGAGTGGGCCAAACAGCGCCAGCTGGGCGCGCTGGCAAACGAGGGGGTGTTGGTGGGAGGTATCACTCTCGGCTGCTCCCTAGCCCGTTACTCCGCGCGGACCGCCTTAGGTGCTGCCGGTCAGTTTGCGATACCGGGGTTAGCGGCCGGTGCGTTGGCGGCCGCCCGTGAACACAAGCGCCTAAAAGAGGAGCGTTGGCAGGTAGCCAGAGGGATGGCCCAGGGCGAACAGATTGACGCCGAGGCCGCTCCCCGGAGGGCGGAGATAGCCGAGACGGTTTACGGGATGCGCAGCGCCAACGACTTACGTCATGACCTTGATAGCAGCGTGTTTGAGTTTAACGCCGAGGGGCACCGGCAGCCGCGCGAGTTTGACCAAGCTGAGTTTGCGCAGGCGTTGGCTGTACTGGCCGATGTTAGCGGACGGCGGGAACTATCGGACCGCGGTCTTGATTTGATCAGTTTTAGTGATGCTACTACGGTAGCGTCGGAGCGCCGGGCACTGTACTTGTCGGTCGCCGAATCTAAAGTGATGCTGCGCCGCGCGCTAGCAGACAATCCGGAGTTAAGAGGGGATTTGCCTGAGGGGGAGTTTGATGAACTGCTGCGCAGCATGGTGGAAGCCGAAAACGGGGCGCTGGAGAGTTTATCGGCCGATGTAGGCGGCAAAGACAAGCTGTTTAACCGCCTGAGGCGAGGTAAAGTGGGCCGGGCTGCCGCCAAGGGAGCATTGTTCGGAGCCGCGCTTGGGTTGGCGGCACAGGAAGTCGCCGCCATCTTGCGTAGCGATCAGGATGGTGGGGTTGAGTCGCTGTGGAATCACCACCGGCCCGACGGCGAGCATCAAACGCTGTTGCGGTACGTGCGGCACATGATCGGCTCAGAAGACGGTTTTCTTGAGCCTGAGGGCGGCCAAGAGGGGGCGCTTGGGGACGGTGATGTCGTGCGGGTACCGGAAGGAGCCGACCTGGTGCAGGCGGAGGACGGCTCCTACCGGCTGCTGCGCGGTGACGAGGTTTTAGCAGGTGATTTAAAGTTCGAGGATGGTCAGCTGACGCCAGATTCGCTTAGCCGTCTGCGCGAACAGGGCGTGGGCGCCAGCACCGACCAGGTGGTGATCGAGACGCCTTCCACCGAAACGGTTACCACCAGCCCGCAGGAGTACGCCGCCCGCCATGGCGACGAGCTGACGCGCGTCAAGCGGACCTTGTGGTACGACAACGACACGCCGGCGCCTAACTACGATCTGAATGAGCTGAGGCTGCATTGGGGCGGCCAGAGCGGTAGCGGCATCGACGGCGAAGGCAACTATGTCTTTAACGTAGCCCGGATGACCGAGGACGGCTCGTTCCATACGCCGTTTGAGGCCGACGCTCCCGAGCTGATTAATGAAGGCCGCATGGAGATCTTGTTATCGGTTTCGCGTGATACGCAGGACACGGTCTTTAGCGTGCCGGTCGACGCCGACGGCAACGCCGTCATCGACGCCAACAGCGAGGCCGGCCGACTGCTGTTTCAAAACCACGGCGGCCAGGCCGAGTTTGTGGGCCGCTACGCCGAGGCGGCCGAAATGCTAGGCGAGCAGGAAGGCGCGGAGCGAGTGCGCCTGCTGGCGACCTACGAGGGGGACGGCCTGGAGCAAGTGACCGATACCGTGACGACGACCGAGACCGTTACCAACACAGTGACCACGCTCGAGGTCCCGCTCCCGGAAGCGGTCATAGACGTACCCCCGGTAATCCCCATCTACGGCCGCAAACCGCTGGAACCGGCGGCCAACCCAGCCGCTACCGCACCAGTAGCTGGATCATTTGGCGAGCTAAACGCTGGATCGCAGCCGCAGGGTGAGTTAAAACCTGCCCCTGGCGCATACGGGGAATTGATGCGTGGCAGTGGAGAGACTACAGGGGTGCAGCCGCGAGAAGTACCTCCTGATGAAAGTGAGGGGGAAGTCACATCCCCACAGGAAGAACTTAAGGAGCGTTTACAAACGGCCAGACGGGAGTGGAATAAAACTGAATCGGAAGCTGTGTACGAAGAGATGGTTAGTCGCGGCATTATCCGTGTATCAAAGAATGGCCCAGGTAAAGGCAGGGACTTGAAGTTCAATAGCGATCAAGACCACAAGCTCTATGAGCGTTGGCGACAGATTGATCGGGAGATCGGATACTACGAGTCTGTGAAAAAGCGCTTAGAAGCGGTGCGGTCATTGGCGGAACTGGAGAAAGTAGGGGGAAGAATCCTTAGTGATATCGTTGTACGAGACAAGCAGGGGAGGACGGCTGGAGCGGACTGGCGCTTTGGAGTTCTTGCCGAGGCTTATATCAGCGCTCAGGCTAGGTTGTCAGCGGAGGCCACGGATGCAAGCCAACCCTCAGCCAGCCCAGAGGGAGAAGCTGCCGGTAGGACTGGCGTTTATGAAGAAGCAGCTTCTGAGCAAGTGCCAGTCGGGAATGAGCAACGTGAGCTGGAGCGGCCCCCTGCCCCTAGGTCGGATACTGAAGCAGCTCCAGCTGCTATTGAGTTGCCTCCGGCACCCAAAGAATCTGGATCCGCATCCACAGAGGTGGAGAGAATTAACGGAGCCATTCCCCTACCAGAGCCTGCCGTCGCTCAGGTTCCAATCATTAATTCGCTGACCGACCAGCAGGCGCAGGGGCTGATTGAGCGCGTTAAGGATGGGCAAGTCGATCAGGTCTACAAGTTTTTATCAACCGCCGGCTTGGTGCATAAAGTGACAGGCGAAAACCGGGTCAGCCGGATTGAGCCGGCCGATGACCCTAACACAGCGTCGGTGTATCAGGCCGTGCAAGCGGCTTGGCGGTCACAGCAAGCTAAGCTGCGGGAGTTTAAGGAAGGTATCACGTTGGACTTTCAGGGTTTTTCCCAAAGCAGCGAACTAGAGAGAGCGTTGAAGGTATGGCGCGATAAGGGTTCAATCCGTCGTCGGGGCAAAGGTTATGAAGCTATAGATGACAGGGGCAAGATAATACTTGAGGCAGCCCGCAAGGTACGTGAGGCCCTAACCTCAGCTCAATCGCCAAAGACCCAAGCGGGCAGCGCCTAAAGCGGACGTCCGGCTAAAAAGGCCTGGCCCGTCATCTCGGCTTTGCCCGCCGGTTTGAGCCGCTCGATCACCAAGGTATCCTGACCGCAGGCTACGGCCAGCTCTTTGAGGTCGGTGCGCAGAACGGTGCCCGGTTCTTTAAGACCAGGTCTTACATCCTTGGTGTTTTCAAGACCTGGTCTTGGGGGCGCGACGCGGGCCGCGGTGATGGTGACGTCGTGGCCGGCCAGCGTAGTGCGGCTACCGGGCCAGCCCAGGTAGGCCCGGATCTGACGCTCAATCCGGTCGGCCGGCATCGTCCAATCGATCACGCCGTCGGCTTTGGTAATTAAGCGGGTGTAGGTGGCCTGCGCGTGGTCTTGAGGCACCGGCTGCAGCGATCCGTCCAGTATACCCGGCAGGTACTTTATCATTAACTTGGCGCCGGCGCCCAGCAGCTCTTCCGCCAACTGGGCCTTGGTCTCACGGCCCGATAGCGCCACCTCGTGCTGGGCAAAGACGGGGCCGGCGTCCATGGCGGCCGCCAGCCGCATCAGGCTGACGCCGGTCTTGGTGACGCCGTCCAGGATGGCCTGTTCGATTGGGGTTGGCCCGCGAAACCGCGGCAGCAGCGAGGGGTGCAGGTTGATGATGCCGCGCTCAAACAGGTCGATAATGGCCGGCGGCACGATCTTGCCGTACGCCACTAAAACGCCGGCGGTCGGCCGCAGCTTAACCAGCCGCTGCTTAATCTCGGCAGCACCGGTGGTTACAAGCACCGGGATGCCGTGGGCCTTGGCCACCGCCTCAACCTCAAGCGGCCGCTGGCGGCGGGACCTGGCGGCGTGATGGCTGGCCACCACCAGCTCGATCCGGTACCCGGCCTCCACCAGAGCTTTGAGCGTGGCGACGGAGGTTGTATCCAGGCCGGTGCACAGGCGCTCATTACCGAAAAAAACCAGGCGGTGCTTGGTGCTCATGGGCTAGAGTTAGATCGTGAGGCATCACCGCTTGGGGGTTTTGTGCTGGGGGCGGCTGCCGGCAACCCTCCGGTCACCGGCTCGAAGCGGCCGCTCGGGCCGATGCGGTACAGCTTGGCCGGGTCATTGACGCGGTCGACAAACACGACGCCGTTGGTGTGGTCGATCTCGTGCTGGAACACCTTGGCCAAAAAGCCGGTAACGGTCAGCCTGACCGGTTGGCCGCTTAGGTTCTGGGCTTTGATTTTGACTTTCGGATAGCGCGCTACCGACCCGTAAATGCCGTCCACGCTTAAGCAGCCCTCCAGCTCTTCGGTGGGCTCGCCGATGGCTTTGGTGATCTCGGGGTTAATGAAGACACTAAAGCTTTTATCAGCCTTGTTGTCGAGATCGTTGCGGATCACCACCATTCGGTAGGGGCTGGCGATCTGAACGGCCGCCAGCGCCGCACCGAACTCGTGCTTCCGGCTAGCTTCCCAGTCGAGGGTAGCCTCGATCATGTCCGCGGCCAGCTGCCTGGTCTGGGCATCGATGTGGCCAATCCGCTGCGACTTTTGCCGCAGCAGGGGGTGGGGGAGGGTGATGATGGCGTCTTTGGTCATGCTGTTAGGTTAACCTTACATGTCTAACTCTAAACAAATTTTAAGTTTAAACGCTCTAAACGCCAAACTGGTCGAACTGTGGTTTCGTTACCGCTCGGAAGCTAGGTTTAGAGGTTAACATGTCAGCTTAGCTTACAGCAAGTTGACCGGATCCAGGTCGACCGTCCAGCCGGAGGGGGCTAGCTTGGCGGCGGCCAGCAGGCGGCTGCGTCGCTTAGCTTTGACGACGATCTGCCAGTGGTGCCGGCCGGCTGACCGCTCCCGAAAAGCCGGGGCCGGACCGAGCAGCTTGAGCCCGCCCGTCTGCCGCAGTTGGTCGGCCAGTCGGCTGGCGGCCGCGATGGCTTTATCCTGGCTGGGCGCGGCGCAGGTTAGCTTTAGCAGGTGAGCGTGGGGCGGGTAGTCCAGGGCGGCCCGGCTGGTCAGTTCAGCGGCGGCGAACCGCTCGAAGGTTCCCTCGGCCCCCGCGACGATGGCGGGGTGATCGGGGGTGTAGGACTGGATGATCACCCGGCCGGCCCGGTCGCCCCGGCCGGCCCGCCCGCTGACCTGGGCGATCAGCTGGAAGGTTCGCTCGGCGGCGGTGTAATCGGGCAGGTGCAGCATGCTGTCGGCTAGGATGATGCCGACCAAATCGAGGCGTGACAGGTCGAGACCCTTGGCGATCATTTGAGTGCCGATTAACACATCGATCTGGCCGTCGTGGAGCCCCCGGTAAACCTCGTCCAGGTAACGGGGAGTGGCGCTGTCTTTGTCTAAACGCGCCAGGCGGGCGGCCGGCAGCAGCCGGCGCACCTCATCCTCGATCCGTTTGGTGCCGCCGCCGACGTAGCGCAAAGCGCTGGAGCCGCAGCCCCCGTCTGCCGGCGGGCAGACCGCTGCCGGTGCCGCGCGGTGGTTACAGATGTGGCAGACCAGTCTCAGCAGATCGGCGTGAAAGGTTAAAGCCAGCTGGCAGTGCGGGCAGGTTTCGGCGCGGCCGCAGTCGGTACAGATGTGGCTGGAGGCGCTGCCGCGGCGGTTTAAAAACAGTAAACTTTGCCGTCCCGCCGCCAGCGTCGTCTCCAACGCTTCGGCCAGCGGCCGCGAGATAAAGCGGTTGCGGCCGGTTTGAGACCGGTCGCGCAGGTCAACGATGGTGGCGGCCGGTGGTGCGGCCAGGTTGGCCCGCTGTGTTAATTTGACCAGACCGATGCGGCCACGTTCGGTTAGGTACAGTTCACCCAGCCCCGGCGTGGCGGAACCCAACACCAGCTTGGACCCGGCCAGCGCCGCCAGCTTGGCGGCCGCGGTTACGGCGTGGTAGCGGGGGGACTGTTCTTGCTTGTAGCTGGTCTCGTGGGCCTCATCGACGACGATCAGGCCGAGGCGTGACAGCGGCAAAAACAGCGACGAGCGCGGCCCGATGATCACCTTGGCCCCGTCGGCTTGGGCGGCGGTCCAGGCACGGTGGCGCTGGGCCGGGGTCAGGCGGGAGTGGCTGGCGATCACCTGGTCGCCAAAGACGGCCCGGAACTGGGCGCCAAGCTGCGGTGCCAGCGCGATCTCCGGCACCATGACGATGACCGACCGCCCGGCCGCTAGCGCCTCCTTGGCCAGCTCGATGTAGACCTGGGTTTTACCGGAGCCGGTCACCCCTTGCAGCAGGTAGCTGTGGTGGCGCCCCGCTTTAATGGCAGCGATGGCGGCTTGCTGCTCGACGGTCAAGGGGTGATCCAGCGGCTTCAGCTGGAACGGCGGGACCGCCGCGCGCCGCGGCGGCCGGCGGCGCTGCAGCAGGCCGGCCGGCAGCATGGTCTGCCAGACGCTTTTGGGGCTGGCCAGGTAGTAGTGGTGCAGCCACTCGGCCAGCTCCACCAGGTGCGGCGGCAGGGCGGGCAGATCGAGCACCCGCAGCAGGGCTTTGGTGGCAAACTGCGGCTGGGGTGCCGGTCCCGTCACCACGCCTAAACCGGTCTTACTTACCAGCGGCACCTCGACGATGGCACCCGGTTGGACTTCGGTGGCGGTGGCGTAGGTTAAGGCAAAGCGGTCGAGCGCCCCGTAATCCAGCGGCGAAACCAAAACGAACTGCTTAGGGTTGGACATGACGTCATTATAGCTGAATCTTAGAACCCTAACTTGAGCTATCCGGGCGGGCCGGCTCAATTCCTTAACTAAGTATTTAGTGTAAACTAAAACCATGTACTTTCGCGACCGCAGCCAAGCGGGTGAACTGCTGGCCAGCCAGCTTTTATCCTACCGTTATGAGCAAACCGCCGTCTTGGCGCTGTCGGCCGGCGGGGTGGTGGTAGGGGAGCAAATCGCCCGGCGCTTACACTGCAGCTTGTCGCTGTTAGTCACTTCCCGTATCTCGGCCCCGGGTGACCCCACCCTGGTGCTTGGTACCATCGACCAGGAGGGCGATTTTTCTTACAACGACATGATCCCGGCGGGGCAGATGGAGGAGTATCTGGAGGATATGCGCGGCTTCCTGGAAGAAGAGAAGCTGCGCCGTTTGTATGACATGACCGGTTTGCTGGGAGCGGGCGGTATCGTCGAGCGCGAGCGGCTGCAGGACCGGCACGTGATCCTGGCTACCGACGGCGTCAAAAACGGCATGTCGATCGATGCCGCACTGCACTTTTTGAAGCCCATCCATACCGAACGGATCATTGCGGCCATCCCGGTCGGCCCGGCCGAGGTGATTGAACGGGTTGGCGCGCTCGTCGACGAGATGGTTTATCTGTACATACCGGACAACTTTTTTCATGTCAGCCATTACTACAACGACAACACCCCTCCCGACCCCAGCGTTTTAATTGCCAGTATTAACCAAATAACCTCCCGCTGGACTTAAGCCGCCTGTTGGGTGGCACTTGGCCAACCGGCCGGCGCTACCGCTGGATTGTGTCGGGCTAATTTGCTATTGTTACGGAGAATTCAATGAGTTTACGGGTTAAATTTTTTCTTATCCTGCTTTTAACCGTGGTGACGGCGGCGTTGGCGTATCCGCGCGAGGACGCGCTGTTTAAGCGCCTGGGGCTGGAAAAAACCGGTTTGCAGCTGCGCCAGGGCCTGGATTTGCAGGGCGGGGCGCACCTGGTCTACCAGGCCGACACCAAGCAGCTGGCGGCCGGTGATAAGGCCAAGGCCATGGACGCCCTGGTGGACGTTATCCAAAAGCGGGTCAACCCCTCGGGTACCTCCGAGATCAACGTACAGACCGCCTCCGGCGACCGGGTGATAGTTGAGCTGCCGGGGGTGAAGGACCTGGGTGAGGCCAAAGACGCCATCGGCCGGACGGCCCAGCTAAGCTTTATGGAGATACCCCCGGCCGCCAACCCGCAACAGGCCATGCCGGTGGAAACCGGTATTACCGGCAAAGACGTCGACCGGGCGGAGGTGACGTTTGATCCCACCAGTGGTGCGCCGGTGGTCAGCCTGAGGCTAAAAGGCGGGGAGGCGACCAAGCGTTTCGCCGAGGTTACGACTAAGATCAACCAGACCGGCGGTCAGCTGGTCACGCTGCTGGATCAGGACGTGGTGTTCGGTCCGGCCACCGTCTCCAACCCCATCACCGACGGCAACGCCCAGCTGCAGGGCAACTTCAGCGTTGAAGAAGCCAAGCAGATCGCCCAGCTGATCAACGCCGGCGCCCTGCCGGTGCCGGTGGCGCTGGTAGAGCAGCGCACCGTTGGGGCTACCTTGGGGCAGGAGTCGGTAGCGCGCAGTATCGTGGCCGGGTTGATCGGTCTGGGGGTGGTGGCCGCCTTTATGCTGCTGTACTACCGGCTGGCGGGGGCTTTGGCGGTGCTGGCGCTGGCTATCTACACGCTACTGACGCTAACGCTGTACAAGTTGAGCGCCCTGACGCCTTATCCGATCGTTTTGACGCTGGCCGGCATTGCCGGGTTTATCCTCAGTATCGGGATGGCGGTGGATGCCAACATCCTCATTTTTGAGCGCATGAAAGAGGAGCTGCGGACGGGCAAGAGCTTTACCTCAGCCATCGAAGCCGGGTTTGACCGGGCTTGGAGCAGTATCCGCGACTCCAACGTCTCCACCCTCATCACCACCGTCATCTTGTACCAGTTCGGCGCCCCGATCATTAAAGGCTTTGCCGTCACGCTGGGTCTCGGCGTGCTGGTGAGTATGTTTACCGCGGTGGTGGTCAGCCGCACGTTGCTCAGGATGCTGATCCGCACCAAGCTCGGGCGCCAGCCGCGGCTGTACGGCCTGCCGCGGGCGGAGGTCAAGGTATGACCCGGTGCCGCTGGCAGGTGACAGGCTGCGGGCAACCATCCGTCACCCTGCGCGCTAGCGTGGGAGGAGGCGTCAAATGAACCTGGTTGGCCGCCGCAAGCTGTGGTACGCCATTTCGCTGGTGGCGATTGTGCCCGGCATCATCTCGCTGGCGCTGTTTGGCTTGCGGCTGGGCATCGACTTCAAGGGCGGGTCGCTGATGGAGGTGGAGGGCCGGGTTGATCCCGGCATGGTACGGGCGGCGGCGGGGGAGCTGGGGCTGCGCGACGTGACCGTTACCTCCAGCGGAGAGGGCAGGAGTTTGATTCGCTACCGGGACGATGGTTCACCCGAGGAGCAGGAGACAAACCATCAGCGCTTGCGCGACCGGCTGGCTGAGGCGGGGGTGCGGGAGGTGCGGTTTGACACCGTCGGGCCCAGTGTCAGCCGCGACATTACCCGTAACGCCTTCATCAGCGTAGCGCTGGCCGCGCTGGCCATAGTGTTCTACATTGCGTTTGCCTTCCGTAACGCTCCGCCCCCGGTGAGTCCTTTAAGCTTCGGCGTTACCGCTATTGCCGCGCTTTTGCACGACGCTTTGTTCGTGCTCGGGGTCTTCTCGATTCTGGGCGTGCTGTTCGGGGTGGAGATCGACGCTTTGTTTGTGACCGCGGTGCTGACAACCATCGGTTTCTCGGTTCACGACACCATCGTAGTGTTCGACCGCATCCGTGAAAGCCTGCGTCGCCAGAAGGGCGCCTTTGAGGAGATCGTCAACGCCAGTATCCTAGAAACGCTGGCCCGTTCTCTCAACACCTCCGTGACCGTGCTGTTCGTGCTGCTGGCGCTGTACCTGTTTGGCGGCCAGTCGATCGCCAACTTTGTGCTGGCGCTGTTAATCGGGGTGGCCGCCGGCACCTACTCCTCGATCTTTAACGCTTCACCCCTGTTGGTTACCTGGCACAACTACAAGCTGAAGAAGCTGGCGGCCGCCCCGGCCAAGAAGTGACCGCAGCGTCGGCGGCGGAGTTGATTCGAACAAATATCGGCTTGGCATGGGCATAACCTGCTAGTTGTAGAAACCACAATTGTATTTTTAACATCACTGCTGTAGTATTAAGCATTAGAAAGATGCTTGATTTATTCATCACCTCCAAGACCCGGCGTAAGATCATCACGGTGTTCACCAAGTACCCGGATTTTCGCATCCACGTGCGCGGGCTGGCCGCCCGCATTAAAGAAGACCCCGGCAACGTCCAGCGCGAGCTGCAAAAATTGCAGCGGGTCGGTTTTGTCACGGCCAGTAAGGACGGCAACACCAAGGTCTACAGCGCCAACGACAAGTTCGTACTGTACCGGGACCTGCAGAGTATGGTGCTAAAGTCACAGGCCAAGCGACGGTGATACTTTGTTTGAACTTTGACGGTTGGCCATTGGGCGATGACGCCAGCGCGTGGTCGGTCGGATGTCAAATTTTTGCGTAAAAGAGGGTGAAAAATGTTAAACAAAATCAGGTCTAGGAGGCAGGGGAACCAAGCTCAGCGGTCGCTGCAGCGGTCAAACTCCCATTACCACCCCCAGCCCCCACTGGGATTCGTGCCCCGCAGCGACCCCAACTTTTACTTTTTAAGTAAACGCTAGCAGCGGCAGGAGCGGCAAACGCGGCGCGACAAGGGGGTCGTTATTTGTTATCCTTAAAAGCATGAAAAGTATCGCGGCCGGACAGACGCCAGTTCTTAAACCGGCGGTTTTAAAACCTGCTCCCCAGGACCAAGACGCCGCGCAGATCGTCCGCCAGATACTGGCCAAGCGGGGTTACCGCGAGGCGTCGGAGGTTGAGCGGTTTTTAAACCCCGACTACGGCCGGCACCTGCATGACCCGTTTCTGCTGACCGATATGGAGCCGGCGGTCGAGCGGATCACGAGGGCGGTGAGGCAAAAGCAAACCATCATCATTTACGGCGATTACGACATCGACGGCATTACCGCCAGCGCCGTCATGCTGGAGACGATTACCGCGCTGGGCGGTACGGCCGTTAGTTACATTCCCGACCGCTTCGAAGAAGGCTACGGCCTTAACTTAGCCGCCCTCAAAAAACTCAAAAAGGCCGGCACCGACCTGGTTGTTAGCGTTGACTGCGGTATTACCAGCGTCAAAGAAGCCGACTGGGCGCGGGCTAACGGGTTGGATCTCGTCATTACCGACCATCACGCCGTGCCCGACGTCATTCCCCAGGCGGTGGCGGTGATTAACCCGAAGCGCCCCGGCGATCGCTACCCCTTTAAGGATCTGGCCGGGGTGGGCGTGGCGTTTAAGCTGGCCCAGGCGCTGCAGCAGCGTACCGGTCAGCCGGCCGTTGGTCGCGAGAAGTGGCTGCTTGATCTGGTGGCGCTGGGCACCGTTTGCGACGTCGTCACGCTGGTGGGCGAAAACCGGGTGCTGGCCAAGTATGGCCTGATGGTGATGCAGCGGACCCGCCGGGCAGGACTCAAGGCGCTGGCGGCGGTAGCTAGCTTTAGCTTGAGCGATGTGTCTAGCTATCACCTCGGCTTTATTCTCGGGCCGCGCTTAAATGCCGCCGGCCGGCTGGAGCACGCCGCCCGCAGCCTGGAGCTACTGACGACGGCCGACTCCGGCCGCGCCCGCACCATTGCCGCAGAGCTTGACCAGCTCAACCACCAGCGGCGCAGTGACCAGGCCAAGATCGTGGCCGAGGCCAGCGAGCAGGCGGCAGGGTACGCCTCCGATCCCATGTTAGTGCTGGCATCACCCGACTGGTCACACGGCATCGTCGGTATCGCCGCCGCAAAACTGGTCGAAAAGTGGCGCAAACCGGCGTTAGTGATGCAAATAATGGGGGGCACCGCCAAGGGCTCGGCCCGCAGTTTGGGCAACTTTAATCTGGTCGAGGCGTTGCGGGCGGTGGCGGATAACTTTATCAAGTTCGGGGGACACCAGTTCGCGGCCGGTTTTACGCTCAAGACCGGCCAGATCGAGCGGCTGCGCGCCGACCTAAACGCTTACTGTCGTGATCACCGCCGGGATCTGGAGGTGACAGCGGAGATGGCGGTCGATGCTCAACTGGATAACATGGCGGCGGTTGATTGGCCGCTTTACGGCGAGCTGCTTAAGCTCGAGCCGTTCGGCACCGCCAACCCCAAGCCGCGCTTTGGGGCAACTGGCCTAAAGGTGCTGGATTGTAAGCCGGTGGGGCGGGAGCAAAACCATCTTAAAGTGACGCTGGGGGACGACTTGGGCCATAGCGTCGGCGCGATCGGTTTTGATTTAGCGGCGGAGTGCAGCGGCATCAAGCCGGGCGGCCGGGCCGACGCCGTTTTCCAGCTCGCAGCGAACCAGTTTAACGGCCGCACCAGTTTGCAGCTTAACTTACTGGCGCTCAAAGAGGGGGCATAGGGCGCTGCGCGCACTTGCCCCTGAAGCCATTTGGTGCTAACCTCAAGCATAGTTTTTAAAGGATGAAGGTGGCTAAACAACGGTTTCAAAACGTACGCGGCATGCCCGACATTCTGCCGGCTGAGCAAGCGCTGTTTCAGCAATGCGTCACCACTTTTAAGCGTCTGGCCGCCGAGGCCGGTTATGGATTGATCGAGACGCCGGCGCTGGAAGACAAAGCGGTGTTTGTGCGGGCGGTGGGCGAGGGCACCGATGTGGTGGATAAGGAGCTCTACAGCCTGAACGACCGCTCCGGTAATGAGCTGGCGCTGCGGCCGGAGGGGTCGGCCGGCGTCGTCCGGGCGTACATTCAACACGGCATGAGCAGTTGGCCGCAGCCGGTTCAGCTGTGCTACGCCAGCGCCATGTTCCGTTACGACCGGCCGCAAGCCGGCCGCAACCGCCAGCACCACCAAGTGGGCGTCGAGATGTTTGGCGAAGCCAGCGCCAGCGCCGACGCCCACGCCATTACGCTGGCCAGCCGTTTTTACAAACGCATCGGACTGACTCAGCTGTCGCTGCAGCTCAACAGCATCGGCGATGCGGTTTGCCGCCCCAAGTACAAAAAACTGTTAGCCGAGTACCTCACCGGCCACGAGCAGCGGCTGTGTGCGACCTGCCGGGAGCGGCTGCGCAAAAACCCGTTGCGGGTGCTAGATTGCAAGGAGCCGGGCTGCCAGGCGGTGATCAGCGCCGCCCCGCAGATCCTTAACCACCTTTGTCCGGCCTGTCACGCCCACTTTACCGGGGTGGTGGAGTACCTGGATGAGCTGGGCATAGCCTACGAACTGAATCCGCTGCTGGTGCGGGGTTTGGATTACTACAGCCGCACCGTGTTTGAGTTTTACGGTCAGCGCGAAGGGGCGCAGGCCAGCCTGGGCGGCGGCGGACGCTACGACGGACTGGTGGAGCTGCTGGGGGGTCCGCCCACGCCGGCGGTCGGCTTTGGCTTAGGCGTAGAGCGCATGGTGCTGGAGTTAGAGGCCGGCGGCCTGACGCCCCCGCTGCCCGCCTCCGTCAAGGTGTTTGTGGCCAGCCTGGGTGAGCCGGCCCGCTTGAGCGCTTTCGGCTTGATTCAGCGGCTGTTGGACGGAGGCGTGGGGGCGGCCGGGGCGGTCGATAAAAACGGTATTGCCGCCCAGTTAGCCCGCGCCAACCGTTTGGGGGTGCCGTACGCCGTCATTATCGGACAAAAAGAGGTGCTCGATCAGACCGTCATACTGCGGGACATGGCTTCCGGGGCGCAGGAGATGATCCCGCTCGGTAAGGTTGCGACAGAACTGCAAAAGCGCTTTAGTATTAAAGCCGGGGGTTACGACTCTTAAAGCCAAATTACTTAATTATGAGGAGCTTATGAAACATCCTTTTACCTCCGAGTCGGTCACCGAGGGCCATCCCGACAAAATGGCCGACCAGATCTCAGACGCCATCTTAGACGCCATACTGACCGAGGACCCTTATGCCCGGGTGGCCTGCGAGACGCTTTTAACCACCGGGCTGGTGGTGGTGGCCGGCGAGATCACCACCAAGGCTTATGTCGACATCCCCCGCCTGGTCCGCCAGACGATTTGCGACATCGGTTATGACCGGGAGTCGTTCGGGTTTGACGGGCACACTTGCGGGGTGGTGACCTCGATCGATGAGCAGTCGTCCGACATCGCCCAGGGCGTGGAGCGAGCCTATGAGACCCGGCAGGGCGCCAAGGACAAAGACGATCTTGACTCTCAGGGGGCCGGTGATCAGGGCATGATGTTTGGCTATGCCTGTGATGAGACTAAAGACTTGATGCCGCTGCCGATTTGGCTGGCCCACCAGCTGGCCCGCCGGCTGACGGCGGTGCGTCAGGCTGGGACCTTACCGTATCTGCGTCCGGACGGCAAGGTGCAGGTAACGTTCGAGTATGAAAACGGGCGGCCTACAGCGCTCAAAACCGTTTTAATTTCGACCCAGCACGAGCCAGGCTTAGACCATGAAACGCTCCTCAAACCCGATCTGCGCGACCACGTCATAGCGCCCCTGGTGCCGGAACGGTTTAAGGGAGACTCGTACGAGGTACTGGTTAACCCGACCGGTGTCTTTGAGCTGGGCGGGCCGCAGGCCGATACCGGCTTAACCGGGCGTAAGATCATCGTCGACACTTACGGCGGAGCGGCGCGTCATGGCGGCGGGGCGTTTTCCGGTAAAGATCCAACCAAGGTTGACCGCTCAGCCGCCTACGCCGCGCGCTGGGTGGCCAAGCACGTGGTGGCCTCGGGCGCGGCCCGGCGCTGTGAGGTGCAAGTGGCTTACGCCATCGGGGTGGCCCGCCCTGTTTCGGTGATGGTGGAGACGTTTGGGACCGAAGCCACGGCGCTGGCTAAGATTCGGACCGCCATCGATGACATTTTCGACCTGAGGCCGGCGGCCATTGTGCGCGATCTGGATTTGCGGCGGCCGATTTACCGGCGCACCGCCGCCTACGGCCACTTTGGCCGTAATGAGGCTGAGTTTACCTGGGAGCAGCTTTCGCGGCTGAAGGAGTTTAAACGCGCCGTCGGGTTGTAGCTGCCGCGGCAAAAGTATTTGGCAAAACAGCCAATGATTGCCAGGGTTAATCAGGCTATAACTTAAGAGGCGGTAGTTGCTGTACTGACAGTAACTTTTAGCAGCCAACCAAAAGCGGGAGCGTTTTTAAAAAAATGAATTTTTACAGTTTTTTCGTTAACCTGTACAACCAGTTCCTGGCCTTGTTCCCGCCGCCGCTGCAGTGGCTGATTACGCTGCTGGCGGTTATCGGCATCGTGGTGGCGTTCGTTGGCCTGATTCGCTACAACTGGCTGTTTTTGCTGTTGCTGATACTGCTGCTGCCGTTTATCTTTCCGATCTTGCAGCGCTTTTTTAGTGATTTGTTTGCTTTCTTTTTATATCTGCTTGGCCTGCTCGGCCTGCGCGCGGCCGCGGGGTAAATTCAAGACCTCAAGTTAGTTGAGTGGTGAGCTAACCCCTTGCATCCAACCCCTCTCCGCAGGGTCCTACCTCCACCCCTCCTAAATCTCCCCCTCAACCCTCCCTTCCTACCTTTTGCCAGCAAAAGGTAGCCAAAACTGCCGAGTAGGTCGCTAACTCCAAGCCATCCAGCCCGCAAAAGGCCGGGCCTGCGGAACTCGCTCGCCTGGCGGCTCACTCAAACAGTCCTCGGCCTGCTTCGGCCTTTTCCGGTCCGGCTGTTTGGG
>JAHWKN010000016.1 GCA_019347875.1 Candidatus Parcubacteria bacterium | reverse complement strand
GGTCCGGCTGTTTGGGGCTCGCTCCAATACTCGGGGATGGTAAGAAACAAAATTAGTTCCTTCTTTTTGATTTCCTTAATCCCTAGCCACTCTAACCAACCCCAAGCCTTGCCATCAGCCAGAAAGCCGGAAGCTGGCGTTAAGCTTGATCTAGGTATTGTTGTAAACCGGCCGAGGACTTCCGGCAGCTGCCGGATGAGCCCCGATGCAATCGGATGCCGTAAATACAATGGGGGGCGCAGTAAGCGCGGCAAGACGAAGCTAGCCAAACCTAAAAACGCCTTCTTCGGTAATCACCATATCAAGCGCCACATCATGCGCTTCAGCCTCAATCTCTTCCGCGACATACCCGAAACGGTAACTTAGCCCAATTTTCTGGGCGGCCGGAAACTCGGCTAAGAAGCGGTCGTAGCAGCCGCGGCCGTAGCCGACGCGGTGGCCGCGTTGGTCAAAGGCCAACAGCGGCACCAAAATCAGATCGATGGGGGAGCCCGGCGGCAGCGGCCGGGTGCCGGCTGGCTGCGGGACGCCGCTCGGATCGTTCTTAACGGTACTGTCCGGGTTAAGCTGCAGCGGCGGGATGGCGGTGTAAACGGCGATGCCGGGGTGATGGCGCTGCATGAACTTGACCAGCGGCCAGGTGTCGACCTCGCTAAGCTGGCGGATGGGCAGAAAAACGTGCAGTCGTTTGATCTGCCCCCAGTCGACCGCCTTGATGCCGGCCTGAACGATCGCTGCGCTAGCTGAGCGTGCTTTCGCTGCCGACAGCTGCTGCCGCCGGCGTTTGGCGTTTTGCCTGATGGCTGATTTGCGGTTGGCCGGCATCACGGGAGCTACTCCGGCGATAAATCCGGCCGGTCCGGCGAAGCGGCTTGTTGGCACTGCCCACGGGGCTTGATAACGCGCATGAAGGCATAATAGCACGCCAAACTCCCGTACGGTCCTTTTGACACGGGGCCGTAAACGGCCTACTCTCAAGTAGTTATGAAGTTGCGTTACTTGGTTAGCCTGTCTTTGTTAGCTCTGGCTTTTGGCTTCTTCCAGCTGCTTGGCAACCAACGCATTGCCACCGAATCGGCTAAGCAGATCATCGCTCGTGACAAGACCGGGGCGGATGTGACGGGGGACATTGCCGCCTTGCGCGACTACGTCCACTCACACATGCGCGCGTCGGTGAAGTTCGACCTAACCGGCAGTTATCGCCGGGCGGTGGAGCAGGCCGAGGCGGCCCGCCCACAGGTTGCCGGCGACCTGTACTCCCGGGCTCAGGCCGCCTGCGGGCGCGGCGATTCCGCCACCCAGAGCCAGTGCGTTTCGCGCTACATCGCGGCCAACTCGCGCCCGGGGGCCAACCTGCAGCCCGAGCAAATGCCCGATCCCGACAAGTTCCGCTACAGCCTCCATTCGCCCGCTTGGGCGCCGGATCTGGCGGGTCTGGCGCTGCTAGCCGGTGGCAGCGGCCTGGTGCTGGCCGCTTGGTTGGCTCTTTTCAAACTCAAGGGCGGCTCTTAGCCCGACCGCAACCCCCCGATACCGGCCTAAGCTCTAGTCGATTGGCCGCCTTTTGATTATACTTATGCTAATGACGCGCGATGATCTGCAAAAAATCCTCATCCCCACCCGAGCCCAACTGCTGGTGTGCCTGGGAATCGCTGCCTTGATCCTGGGAGTGTTTTACCGGGAGGTGTGGTGGGCCCGGCTGTTTGATAACGAGCTGGTACCCCGGCCTTTTTTGGAGGAGGGGCTAGGCTTACAGCTGGCACGGCTCAGTACGCTGCCGTTTGTGGGTACGCTGGTGATCGCCTTGTTTTGGGGTAGTATCGGCCTGGCCGCCTACCTGCTCTACCTGGCGGCGCACAACGCCGTGACCGAGGCCCGTAACGAGGTGGTGATCGAGACGGAGTACACCAACAAGGGCAAGCTGCAGGATCGCCTGAAGCAGCCGCTGCTGCAGTTGTCTTTGGCGGTCTGGCTGGCCGCCGTGCTGGTTTTGAGCGCCACCGCCGGCTTACCCTTGTGGCTGTGGCTGTTTGAGCGGTTTTTGTTCAACCCGGTAACCCCCTCGACCCTGGGCTACCTGGCGGCCGCCCTGAGCGGCCTGGTGGCTAACCTTTACGCTATCTGGGCGTTGGGACAAATCGTTTTTGATATCGATTAGCCCGTCACGGTCGGGCGGTCAGACGCCTGCAGGCGGGAAGACGGTTTTTGCGAAAAACTTATTTACAAACCCTATGTTTCTTGCTATAATAGCTTCGTAAATAAGTAAAGGCCCTCGAAAAGGAGCCTATCGTTCTAGCTACTGTTTGGCTAGCCGATGAATTGGGAGCCAATTAGTGGCAAAGAAACTGTTTGTAGGGAACCTATCCTACAGTGTAACAAGTGATAATTTACGAGAGCTGTTCGAAGGCTTTGGCCAGGTGGATAGCGCCACCGTCATTACCGACCGTGATTCAGGCCGTTCGAAGGGCTTTGGGTTTGTCGAGATGGCGAACGACGAGGAAGCCGAAGCTGCCATTAAGCAGCTGGACGGCAACGAGCAGGATGGCCGCCGCCTGACCGTTAACGAGGCGCGACCCCGGGTCGACTCCCGCTAAATAGATCCTACCGAAAAAACAGCCCCTTCGGGGGCTGTTTTTAATTGATCCGTCACGGGCTGCTTAAGCCCTCAAGCAAAAAAGAAGCCCTTTGGCGGGGGCTTCTTTTTGAGTTGTCAGGCTAAGAGCGCCGGTGCCGAAGCTCAGCTCTACTTTTTGTTGCTGCTTTGAAACTCTTTGATGGCGGTGGCTACCTTGCCGTCGTTTTTGAGGTTTTCCCAAAACAGCACCTGTTCACGCGACACGTGCATGACGTCCTCGGGGGCGTGCAGCTCGCCGCCTAACTTCGCCAGCGAGATTTGCGGCTCTTCCGAGGCCGGCTTGTTGTCTTTGGGCTGGACCTGCTGCTGGACCTGCAGGTAGTAAATGTCCTTCAACGTCACGTACTCACCGTTGACGTTGGAGAGCTTACCGAAGTAAACCTGGCCGTTAGTTAAGAACAGCGCCTGATACTGCTTGTCCTTAATCGCCTGGCCGGCGGTGGTGGCGGCAAAGGCGCGGTTTAGTACCGTGCCGATAAACAGCAGTGAGGCCACAATTAAAAGGGCTACCAAGACCTTGTTGGCTAGCGACAGCCCTGCGGGGGCCAACACCCTCTCGCCGGTTACCGCTTCAACCGGCCGGCTTGGCTGGGGGGCCGGTTCCGGCGAACGCATTTGTCTGACATCCATGTAAAGACTACCTCTCACTTAACATTAGCACTATTGTAAGATAAGGGGACATCCGATGCAAGACCAAACTAACCTAATTTGTTGCTGCCGCCCTAGCCCCGGCCCTTTTTTGGTATATAATCATAAGCGTAATGTGCAGATTAATGTCTGCGAGGGATAGATAACGATGGCGGCAGCAACCAAGAATAAACACAGCGGCTGGGCGGCCTGTGGCCGGCGGCTGATGGCCGCGGTCTTAGCGGGGCTGGTGACGTCTGCGGCCGGCGTTTCCGCCCTGCATGCCGCCACCGTTTCGCAGGGGTACGCCGCCAAAGAAGCCATCGCCGTCGGGTCACTGGTCAGCCTCGACCGCAGTGGTCCGGGCGTGGTGGCCGCCGACTCGGACCACGCCGAGGACTTAATCGGCGTGGTCACCACGCCGGACGAGTCGCTGCTTAGTTTATCGCCCGCCGCCGGTCAAACGCAGGTGTCCGTAGCCACCGGCGGTCAGGTACTGACCATCGTCTCTAACTTAAGCGGCGCCATTAAGCGCGGCGACGCCATCACCGCCTCACCCATTAAGGGGGTGGGGATGAAGGCCACCACCAACACTAAGGTGGTGGGGGTAGCCCAGGCCGATTACGACGGCAGCCAGGACGGCAGCAAAGAGGTCGAGGTGACGGCCAAGTCGGGCCAGACCGAAAAGGTCAAGATCGGGCGTTTGCCGGTCTTGGTTAACGTGACCAATTACGCGAGCGCCCGGGACAGCAGCCGGACCATCGTTCCCGGCTACCTCCAGGAGCTGGCCAACACGGTGGCGGGCAAAGAGGTGCCGGCGCTGCGGGTCGTTTTGAGCCTGGTTTTGCTGGTACTGGTCTTTTTGAGCGTCACCGTATTTATTTACAGCGCGGTCCAGTCAAGCATTATCTCGATCGGACGCAACCCCTTGTCGCAAAGGTCGGTGCGCTACAGCCTAGCCCAGGTCCTGCTGGCGGCCGTTGTCGTTTTACTGCTTACGCTTGGTGCGGTATACTTAATCTTAACCAGGTGAGTTTAAAAAGTGCCAAATCCCATCCTAATGTCAAAACAATGTTAGCTCGTCGGAGCCGGAGGTGAGTATGACGGTTTACTACGTGGTTTTTGCGGTCATTGTGGTGTTGGCCGGCATCAACTTCGGCACGCTCTGGTGGGTGACCAGGCTGCAGCGGCGCTTGCATGAAGCTAAAACCGCCTCCGCCGCCGTCCCGGCCACATCGCCTTCAGCCGTGCAGCGCGAGGCCCACAGCGTCCTTTTGGCCGAAGAGCTGATTAAACTGGAACAATCTTCTCAGGGAGGCTTTAAGTCGGCGCTAGACCGGGCCACCCAGGATCTGGGCCGGCAGTTGGGCGAGACCTCGGGCAAGATTAACCACCAGCTGGAGACGCTTAGCAGCCAGGTGATTACGGAGCAGTTGGGGGAGTACCAAAAGACGCTGGTTGAGATGAGACAGACCGCCATCGCTTCGGTTGGCCAGATCCAGGCCGCCATCGAAGAGCAGCGGGCCCGTTTGGAAAAAGACGTTAACGAGGAGTTGGAGGCTCAAAAGCAGCGCCTGGTAACCAAGCTTGACCAAAAGCTCGGTGAGGTGGTGTCGGCCTACCTGGTGGAGGCGCTGGGGAGCCAGATCGACCTGGGCGCTCAGAGCCAGTATCTGTTCAAAACCCTGGAAGAGCACAAGGAAGAGCTAAAAAAGGAAGTTGTGAGTGGAGTTTAAACTGCCGGCTGCGATCGGCTCTCCCGAGCAGCTGCAGGAGGCGCTGGTGAAGCTGGAGAGCTACATTGACCTGTGCAGCCGGCGATCGGTTAAGCAGCGTACGGGAGCCGGCAGCGGCGACGATGAGCAGCTGCGGGGTTTGGGCGAGCAGCTGGGTGAGATGCTGGGCGAGGCCGCAGCGGGTAACCTGCCCGCCGAGCAGGCCGAGCAGCTAAAAGGTCGGCTGGAGGAGTTGGTGCGGTCGGCGCCTCGTATCCACTTAACGCTGCCGGAGTTGCCGCCGGCCGGCTTGAAGCAGCAGGTTGTATCATGGGTGCGCACCAACCTTTCGCCAGATGCGTTGGTGGTGTTTCATCGCAACCGGGCTTTGGCGGGAGGGTTTGCGGTCCGGGCCGGCAGCCGGGTTTATGACTTTTCCTTTCGTAAGCGCCTGCTCGACCAGAGCGCGGCTGTGGCCAGGATACTAAACGATGTTTGACAATCCCCTTTTTCAGCATCTGGTCGAGCAAGACCGTCCCACGGGAGAGGTCTGCGGCGTCAACCGTTTTCTGGTTAAGGTGAAGGGACTGGAAGGGGTGCCCGCGGGCGCCTTAATTTTGTTTGAAAACGGCGGGCAGGGGACGGTCAGGGAGGCGGGTCCGGACGGAGTGACCGTTTTGAACTTTAGTTCCGAAGACACGCCCTTGGGGATGCTGGCGGTACTGCAGGAGGACCGGTTAACGGTCGGCGTGGGAGAGGCGCTGGTCGGACGGGTGGTGTCGGCCTTGGGCCAGCCTTTGGACGGCAAGGGGCCGCTTAACTTAACCGCCAGCCAGCCGGTTTTCGGTGGTGCCCCGGGCATTACCGAGCGCAGCCTCTTAACCGACCAGCTGGTGACCGGCGTGGCGGCGGTCGATATGATGTTTCCGATTGTGCTGGGCCAGCGCATCGCCGTACTAGGCGACGCTAAGTCGGGTAAGAGCACCTTCTTGACGCAAATGACGGTCAGCCAAAAAGACACCGGACGGGTGGTGATTTACGTACTGATCAGCAAGCGCAAGGTTGATATTGACAACCTAATTGGCATATTGGAAACCAGCGGCGCGATCAAGCACACCATTGTGGTGGTGGCCAGCGTCTTTGATTCACTGGCCCAGTCGTACCTGGCCCCCTACGCCGCCGTAGCCATGGGCGAGTACCTGTGGGCGCAGGGGCGCGACGTGGTGATGGTTTACGACGACCTGTCCAACCACGCCAAGATCTACCGGGAAATGGCGCTGCTGGGCCGCACCTACCCCGGCCGCGACTCCTACCCGGGCGACATGTTTTATGCCCACTCTTCACTGCTGGAGCGGGCCGGCAAGCTGGCTTCCAGCGGCAAGACACTCACGGCCATCCCGGTGATAGTTACGCCCAACGACGACATCACGGCTTACTTGCCGACCAGCATCATGTCGATCACCGACGGGCAGATAATTTTTGACATGAGCTTGTTCCGCCAGGGCATCCGCCCGGCGGTCAGCGCCGGTTTGAGCGTTTCCAGGGTGGGCGGCCGGGCTCAGAGCGCCCGCCAAAAAGAGCTGACGGGCCGGCTGTTTAAGAAGCTGGCCGCCTACCGGCAGGCGAACGAGTTCTCCCACTTTGGCTCCGAGTTGGCGGTCGATTCGCAGTCAGACCTGGAGCTGGGCAAGTGGATATATGAAGTACTCAAGCAGCTGCCCCAGGAGCTGTACAGCCTGACCACCCAAGAGCTCTCCCTGGCGGCCGTGCTCGAGACGGAGGGCAAACGTAAGCTTAACGTGGACTCGCTGAAACACCAGGCGGCGGAGTTGGGGGGTCTGGTCACGACCGACAACGAGTTTACCCCCGCCGTGAAGAAGCTAGTGAAAGACAACAGCCTGCAGGTGGCCAAAAAATGAGGCGAGCGCTGGCAATTCAAAAAGAGGTGGCGCAGGTAGGCACCATCAAAGACCTGACCGCGGCCTTCGAAGGCATCGCCAGCTTGCGCATCGCTAAAATTAAAAACAAGGTGGCGGCCTCGCAGCAGTTCTTCGCGGAGCTGTGGCAGATCTACAGCCAGCTGCGGGTCGACCCGAACCGGCGCTTAAGCGACCCCAAGCGCGCCAAAAAACTTAAGGGCGTGTTTATCGCGGTCACCTCGGACGGCGGCTTAAGCGGGGACATCGATGAAAAAATTGTTAAGCAGCTGCTGTCGCAGTACGATCAGTCCGCCACCGATATTGTGGTGATCGGCGCCCACGGGGCTACCCTGCTGGCGCAGCGGGGCGTGGCGGTGGCCAAGTACTTTAAGCTGCCCGACACCGATAAGCCGCTGGACGTCACCCCGATTATTAACTGCCTGGACGAGTACCGGCAGACCGCGGTGTTTTATGAGTCCTACGTGTCTTTGGCGACGCAAGAGGTGCGGCGGATCGATTTGATCTCGGCCGTTCAGACGCTGTCGGCCGATCTGGCGCCGGGCCAGGCGGTCATCAGCGGCCGTGACTATCTGTTTGAGCCTTCGCTTGATGAGGTCATAGATTACATGGAGTCGGTGATGCGCGGGATAGCGCTCAGTCAGGTTTTGCTGGACTCTAAACTGGCTCAGTACGCCAGCCGTTTTAACGCCATGAGCATGGCCGAAACCCGGGCCAATGAGTTGGCCGGTGATCTGCGCCTGGACTACAATCGCGCCAAACGGGCGGAGAGCGATAAGCGCTTGAAAGAAGTGGTTAACTCGCTGGAGATGGGATGAGCGCCGCAGCGGTCGGCCGTGTCACCAGACTGAGCGGTTTGGTCGTCGAGGTGACGCTCAGCGGCGAAAAACCGCCGCTGCGCGATCTGCTCTGCCTGGCCGAGCATCCCGACGTCTGGCTGGAGATCTATGCCTATCCCGAGGCCGCCAAGGCGGTTTGTATCAACCTGACCGGTTCCCCGCTGGTGAAGCGGGGGGCGGCGGTGGAGCGGACAAACCGTCAGATCAGCGTGCCGGTCGGGGATCAGTCGTTGGGCCGGGTGTTTAATGCGCTCGGCGTGCCGATCGACGGCAAGCCGGCTCTGGAGCAGGCGGAGCGGCGCCCCATTTACAGCTGGCCCGCCTCTAACACCACCTACGCGCCGCCTAAGATGGAGCTGCTAGAGACTGGCATCAAGGTGGTTGATTTCTTCGCGCCGTTCGTCAAGGGGCGTAAGATCGGCATCATTGGCGGCGCCGGCGTCGGCAAGACCGTTTTAACGATGGAGCTGATGCACAACATTGCCCGCGATAGCGCTAAGCTGAGCATCTTTACCGGCATCGGCGAGCGGATCAGGGAGGGGCACGAGCTGTACCAGACGCTGGCCGAGCGCCAACTGCTGGACAACACCATCATCTTTCTGGGGCAGATGGACCAGTCGCCCGCCATGCGGGCGGTGACCGGTTTGGCCGCTACCACCGTAGCGGAGTACTTCCGGGACGAGCAAAAACGCGACGTGCTGTTTTTTATCGACAACATTTATCGTCACATCCAAGCCGTTAATGAGCTTTCTACCACCATGGGGCAGATCCCGTCGGAGGGGGGTTACCAGCCCACCCTGTTCTCGGACCTGCGCCGCTTCGAGGATAGGCTGAGCTCTAATCAGAACGGCTCGATCACCTCCGTCCAGGCGGTCTACATTCCGGCCGACGACTTAAGTGACCCGGCGGTCCAGGAAATTGCGCAGCAGCTTGATAGCGTCATCGTTTTGTCGCGCTCGGTCGCCGAGCTGGGCATCAGGCCGGCCGTTGACTTAATTAGGACTACCTCCTCGCTGCTGGCGCCTGAGGTGGTTGGCGAGCGCCACTACGTGCTGGCTGCCCAGGTCCAGGCTATTATGCAAAAGTATGAGTCGCTTAAAAACATTATCTCGATCATTGGCGAGAACGAGCTGTCGCCAGCCGATCGGCAGGACTACATGAAAGCCAAAAAGTTAACGCAGTTTTTTTCGCAGGTCATGTTCGTGACGGAGGGCTTGTCGGGCCTTAAGGGCGAGTACTTCACGCGTGAGCAGACGCTGACCGGCGTGGAGGAGATACTGATATGACGGTTACGGGCGGGTCTTTGACCGGAAAAGACAAACCGGTCAAGCCAGCCTCCGGCGGCCAGGCTAAGCTGACCGTTAAGATTTTTTCGCCCTTCCAGCTTTTTTATCAGGGGGAGGCGGTTAGCGTGTCGGGGGTGAACAAGACGGGGCCCTTTGACATACTGCACGATCATGCTAACTTTTTTTCGCTTATGTCGGCGGGCGACGTGGTGGTAGACACCGGCTTTCAGCGGCTGAAGTTTGATATTAATCACGGGATTATAAAGGTGTCGGGGAACCGGGCGACGTTGTTTGTTGATGTGTGACCACGTGCTGTTGTGTTGATGCTCGCCGCCTCCCACCCCTACCGCAGCGGTCCCTACCGTGATCCCTTCTGATCCTCCTATCTACCGCCTTCCCGTTACTTTTTGTCAGCAAAAAGTAACCAAAAACTGCCAAGCCGGCTCATCAGCTAGAAACACCTCCAGCTACCGTTAAGCTTAGGGCCTGCGGAACTCGCTCCGATTTCATCGGGGCTCAAACAGTCCTCGGCCGGTTTATAAATTCATAGATCAGCTTAACGCCAGCTTCCGGCTTTCTGGCTGATGGCAAGGCTTGGGGTTGGTTAGAAGAGGACAGGGATTAAGGAATGAAAAAGAAGGAACTATGTCTGGGATTACGGTAGGCCCCCTGCGGAAGGGGTTGGAGATAGAGGGAGCTGACGAAAATTAACTAAAGACAGGCGGCGGACGGATCGATCTTATGTGTCAGTATAAGCGTAACCACCTTGCTTAAGATAAGCTCAAGCGCTATAATTTTTCATGAGTAACTAGGTGGAATCGGCTGCTCATGACACGTAACCAAAGGGCGCCATTGTAGTGGAGAACGATCAGGTTTCGGGCATCTCTCTGCAGGGGGCTGCAGGTACTCCGTCTCCAAACCCGGGGCCGGGAGGGTTGGCTTTGCCCTCGGCCGGCGGGCCGCCCGCCGCGGCCGATGTGGTGCGGGACTTAGTTAGCGCTGCGGCCGCCGCCCCACCTCAACCTGCCGTGGTAGCGGCTCCCCAGTCCGCCGTACCCCAACCGCCGGACCCGTTCAACCCGTCGGCCGCCCAGCCGCCCTCTTCTCCGCCCCGTCCCTCCGGCGGCTCAGGCTGGCCCGGCTGGGCCCGCCGGGTACTGGCGGTAGGGTTGGCGGTGGCGGTCTTGGGTGGAGGCTACGCTTGGTTTGCCGGAAAGGGCGGCTCGTTCCCCGCTAAGCAGCCTCCGGCGACCGGCGACAACAGCCGGTTTAACAGCTTATCGGTGCCGCTGGGAGACCTTCAGCCTGGCACCCTGTCGGTTGACGGCACCAACCAACTAACCATCAACGGTCTGCTTAGAGTTAATAACGCTTTTGTGCTGTCTCCGGCCGCCGAGCCTGCCGCCCCTGCCCGCGGCCAGCTCTACTACAATCAAGACGATAATCAGGTCTACTACTACAACGGGGCCAAGTTCTCTAACCTGTTAAGTCCCGATCAGGCGGTTACTTCCTTGGGCGGCGCCCGCGGCGACATCGCTCTGGGCAGCGGCCTTAGTTTGGCCGGCGGCAGCTTAAGCGCCCTTCCGGCCGCGGCTGGGGTTTCCAGTCTGCAGGGCCAAACCGGAGCGCTGACTTTGACCGCCGGCGGGGGCATCAGCATCAGCGGCACCACCATCGCCAATAGCGGCGTTACCTCCCTGGGAGGGCTCAGGGGTAATTTGAGCCTAGGCCCTGGCCTGTCAACGGCAGGAGGGGGGCTGCGCAACACCGGGTTGCTGAGTCTTAACGGCCTGGCCGGGGGGGTCTTTCTTCAGGGTACTCCGAATCAAATCAGCGTCAGTACTGCCGGAGGCACCGTTACACTAGGTACTCCCCAGGACATTAACACCGGCGCAACCCCCAATTTTGCCGGCTTGGTGCTGGGGAGCCCGCTAGGCGTGCCTTCAGGCGGTACCGGCCTGAGCTCACTGACCGTCAATGGTGTGTTGTACGGCCAAACCAGCGGTCAGATCGGGGCGGTCGCCCCCAGCGCCGCGGGTGACTGTTTAACCTACGACGGCAGCGGCTTGGTGTTTAGCGCTTGCGCCGCCGCCGGCAGCGGGGTAACCTCCGTTAACGGTCTAAGCGGCGCCCTGACCGTGGCCAACGCCAGCGGCTCCGGCTCGACCATTACCATTAACGATGCCACCGCCACCGCCAAGGGTATCGCCTCGTTCAATGCGGCGAACTTCAGCGTCAGCGCCGGGGCGGTCAACACCATTCAAAACATCGCCGTTACCAGTGCCCCCACCTTTGCCGGGCTAACCATCTCGGGCTTGTCCTCGGCCGGCGTGGTCAAGAACAACGCCTCGGGGACTCTCTCTACCGGTCAGGTTGATCTGGCAGCCGAGGTTTCCGGCCTCCTTCCCGTCACCTCCGGCGGCACCGGTGCTTCTACCGCCGCCGGGGCCCGCACCAACTTAGGGGCGGCCGCCAGCGGCGCCAACTCTGACATCACCTCGCTGTTGGGGCTGACCACCCCGCTATCGGTGGCCCAGGGCGGTACTGGTCAGTCCGTCTACGCCGACGGCCAGCTGCTGATCGGCAGTACCACCGGCAACACCCTGGCCAAGGCCACCCTGACCGCCGGAACGGGCATCACCGTCACCAACGGCGCCGGCTCCATCACCATCGCCGCTCCCAGTGCCGGCACCTGCTCGGCCTGTGTCTCTCTCCAATCTGCCACCCCCGGTACGGCCCAGACCGGACACATCAACGTCTCCGGCACCATCATCGCCGGCAGCTTCAGCGGTGACGGCCTTAACTTGACTAATCTGAACGCCAGTAACGTTGCCAGCGGCACCTTGGCCGACGTCCGGCTGACCGCCAACGTCTCTTTGCTCGGCCAGACTATCGGCTTACTCGAACTGGAAACGGGCAGCGTCGATTCGGCCAAAATCGTTGACGGCAGCGTGGCTAACGTTGACCTCGTCAGCTCGTCGCTAACCGTCAGCGCCGGTACCGGCTTAAGCGGCGGCGGGGCGGTGGCGCTGGGCTCCTCGGTGGCCTTGAACCTGGCCAACACCGCCATCGTAACCGGCACCTACGGCTCAGCCAGCGCCGTACCCACCTTTACGGTCGATGCCCAGGGCCGGCTGACCGCCGCCGGTACCACCACCCTGGCTAACGCCGGCTTGCAAAACTCGGCCATAACCTTAAACAACGGCACCAACGTTACCGGCGGGGGAACGGTGGCTTTGGGCGGCAGCTTAACGGTGTCCACCGTTAACAACCCGACCTTCTCGACCAGCGTTACCACTCCCCAACTGGTCCTGACCGGTCTGGGCGGCAGCGCTACTTTGCAAGTGGCCACACTCGGCCAAGCCACCACCTACACTTTGCCCGACCCCGGTGCCGCCACCGCCACTATCTGCCTTTCCAGCGGTAACTGTGCCGGTGCCGGCGGTGGGGTGACCGGTTCCGGCACCGCCGGCACCATTGCCAAGTTCGACGCCGCCCAAAACATCGTCAACTCGATAATGACCGAATCCGGTACCGCTGTTACGGTCGGCGGTTCCCTAAGCGCTACCAGCCTCTCCGGCAACGGCGCCGGCCTTACCTCCCTGAACGCCACCAACGTCGCTACCGGTACCCTGGCCGATGCCCGCCTGAGTACCAGCGTCACCCTGCAAGGCAACACTTTCAACGGCGCCAGCCAGCTGGTCCAGCTGAACGCTTTCAGCGAGCTGCCGGCGGTTTCCGGCGCTAACCTCACCAGCCTCAACGCCACCAACATCGCCACCGGCACCGTCGCTAACGCCCGTTTGGTCAACTCGGGTGCCCTGACCGTCACCGCCGGCACCGGCTTGAGTGGCGGGGGAGCGGTCGCCCTCGGCGGCACCGCCACCCTCAGCATAGCTAACACTACCGTCACCGCCGGTACTTACGGCAGCGCTACCCAGGTGGGCCAGTTCACCGTCGACGCCCAAGGCCGATTGACATCGGCTGCGAACGTCGCCATCTCCGGGCTGGATTCCTGCTCCACCTGTGTCTCTCTCCAATCCGCCACCCCCGGTACCGCCCAAACCGGCCACATCAATGTCTCCGGCACCATCATTGCCGGCAGCTTCAGCGGTAACGGGGCCAGCCTGACTAATCTCAACGCCACCAACATCGCCACCGGCACCCTGGCCGATGCCCGCTTGAGCGCCAATGTTTCGCTGCTCGGCCAAACCATCGGCCTGGCCGAGCTGGAAACCGGCAGCGTCGACTCGGCTAAGATTGCCGATGGCTCCGTAGCCAACGCCGATCTGGCTAACTCCAGCCTGACCGTCGCGGCCGGCACGAACCTAAGCGGCGGCGGCGTGGTGGCTTTGGGCGGCAGCATTACTCTAAACGTCGCCAGCAGCCCGGTCTTCTCCGGTACCTTGGCCGTTCAAGGTGCCTCCGCCACCATTGGCGCCGCCCTGCAGCAAGGTTCTTTGATACTACATGACGGGTCGAGCAACACCGGCACCATTCAAACCGCCGCGCTCGGCCAAAACACCGTTTACACCTTGCCCGATCCCGGCGGCGCCAGCGCCAGCATCTGTCTGTCTACCGGCAACTGTGCCGGCGCGGGCAGCGGGGTGACCGGTTCTGGGACGGCCGGCCGCCTGGCGAAGTTCGACGGCGCGCAAAACATCGTCGACTCTTTGATCAGTGAAAGCGGCAGCGCGGTAACCGTTCAAGGCGCAGCGGTTATTACCGGAGCCGGTTCACTGACGGTCGGTACGGCCGGACCTACCGGCAACACCGGCTCCGTCGCTTTCCGTAACAGCGCCAACGCCTTTACGCAGACACTGCAGGGCAACACAGCCGCCGCCGTTTCGACCGTTTTCACATTGCCGGCAGCGGACGGCGCGGCCGGTGACTGTCTCAAGACCGATGCGGCCGGCGGGCTGTCGTTCGGCGGTTGTGCCGCGGCCGGCTCCGGCGTGACGGAATTGAATAGCCTTTCGGGCTCATTAGCCATAGCTAACGCCACCGGCTCCGGTTCCACCATCACCATCAACGACGCCAGTACCACCGCTAAAGGTATCGCCAGCTTTAACGCCAGTCACTTTGCCGTCACCAGCGGCGCCGTCAGCCTGGCCAACACCGCCGTTACCGCCGGCTCCTACGGTTCAGCTTCCGGCGTGGCTAACTTTACCGTTGACGCCCAGGGCCGCCTGACCGCCGCCGGCACCACCGCCATTGCCATTGACGCTTCCCAGGTAACTACCGGCACCCTGGGCGTTGCCCGCGGCGGTACCGGCCAGAGCACCTATACGGACGGGCAGCTGCTGATCGGTAACACGCTCACGGGCGGACTAAACAAGGCTACTTTGACCGCTGGCAGCGGCGTCACCATCACTAACGGTAACGGTTCAATTACCATTGCGGCACCTGCTGCCGGTACGTGTACTACCTGTGTCGAACTGCAGGCCGCCACCCCCGGCACCGCCCAAACCGGCCACATCAACGTTTCCGGCACCATCATCGCCGGCAGCTTCAGCGGTAACGGGGCGGCACTCACCAGCCTAAACGCCACCAACATCAGCAGCGGCACGCTGGCCGACGCCCGGTTGAGCGCCAACGTAACTCAGCAGGGCAACACCTTCAACGGCGCCAACCAACTCGTACAGCTAAACGCCTCCACGCAGTTACCGGCCGTTAGTGGTGCTTTGCTGACTAACCTTAACGCCAACAACGTCGCTTCCGGCACGCTGGCAGATGCCCGCTTGAGTACGAACGTAGCCTTGCTGAACCGTGCCACCCAGAACTTTACCGGTAGCAACACCTTTGCCGGCAACGTCGGCATCGGTACCACCACCCCTGCCAGCCTGCTACACCTGAAGGGCACCCTCAGCTCCGCCCTGACCGGTACCGTCGCCGTCACCAACCTATCTACCACCGTCACCGGTACCGGTACCGCCTTCACTACCGAACTGAGCGTTGGCGACAGTATTAAGATCGGAACAGAAGTCTTTACCGTCGCCACCATCACCGACAACCTCACCCTTACCCTCGACACCGCCTACCAGGGCGCCACCGCCTCCGGCCTGACCGCTTACCGCGACCCCAACCTCTTGGTTATTGATAACGGTGACGCCGTCAACAAGCTGACCGTGACCAGAAGCGGCAACGTGGGGATTGGCACGGCTGCTCCCGGGGCCAAGCTGGACGTGCAGGGCGGTAATATTCAGACCTCCGGCCAGGTGCTAGTGGGAGGTGGCCGCATTTCCATTGACGGTACGGACAATGTTATGGTATCAGGCGAGAGTGCGCTCTTCGAAGCCGCCGGTTCACTGAATATCTCTACTCGGGATGCGTTAAATATTTATCTGGATAACAACAGCAGTACGGTTGGCACCGCATCATTCAGTATAGGTACCGATGGCTCCGGCTCCGGCCTGTTTATGGTACGCGAGGACGGCAACGTCGGGATCGGCACCGCTACTCCTGGCGCGAAGCTTGACGTTCAGGGCGGCACCGGCATTGTCGGGCAGTTCTCCGGCCGGGTCATCGGCGGCGACGCCGTCAACGCCAATGAGTTTGTGACCAAGTCGCAGTTGGATGCCTCAGGCGGCGGCTCTTGCTCCGCTTGTGTCTCCTTGCAGGCCGCCACCCCGGGTACCGCCCAAACCGGCCATATCAACGTCAGCGGCACCATCATTGCCGGCAGCTTCAGCGGTAACGGGGCGGCACTCACCAGCCTCAACGCCAGCAACATCAGCAGCGGCACGCTGGCAGATGCCCGCTTGAGTAGTAACGTGCCGCTCAAGAACGCCGCCAACACCTTCACGGCGCTTAATACTTTCAACGGACAGACCCTGGACACTCAGGCCAGCGGCACCGCCGGTTCGGCTGCATTCAATACCACCCTTACTAAAAACGATGCTTTAACCAAGACATTTAACGGCGTCTCCATAACACCAACCATAAATACCGGTCTCTCCAACACCGCAACCACCTTTAACGTACTGTCGCTCGACACCGTCAACACCGCCACGACCGGTGTGACCACCAATCTGATTCAGGCCAGTTACGGCGGCGTTTCTCAATTTACCGTCAACAGCGGCGGTGCTGTTACGGCTACTTCGTTCGCCGGCAACGGCGCCGCCCTGACCGGCTTAAATGCTTCTAACATCTCATCCGGTACTCTGGCTGATGCCCGGCTGAGTGCCAGCGTCTCTCTACTGGGTCAGACTATAGGGCTGGCGGAGCTGGAAACCGGCAGCGTCGACTCGGCCAAGATCGTCGACGGCAGCGTGGCCAACATTGATCTAGTCAACTCCAGTCTGACCGTTACCGCCGGTACCGGTCTGAGCGGTGGCGGCAGTATCGCACTGGGCGGCACCGGTACCCTCAACCTGGCTAACACCACGGTTGCCGCCGGCACCTACGGCTCGTCAACCTCCGTCGGCCAGTTCACCGTCGACGCTCAAGGCCGCCTCACCGCCGCTAGCAACGTCGCCATTTCTGGCTTAAACAGCTGTAGCACTTGTGTGGCCCTGCAATCAACCACCCCCGGTACCGCCCAAACCGGCAACATCAACGTCAGCGGTACCATCATTGCCGGCAGCTTCTCCGGCTCCGGTGCCAGCCTGACCAGCCTCAACGCCACCAACGTCGCCACCGGCACCTTGGCTGACGCTCGCCTCAGCGCTAACGTCGCCCTGCTCGACCGTGCTACCCAGAACTTTACCGGCGCCACCAACACCTTTGCCGGCAACGTCGGCATCGGCACCACCGCTCCTTCTTCCACCCTCCATGTAGTAGCGAGTGGTGCGCAGACCGCTTCATTTACTGGTACAACAATCTCCAATACCGCTACTTCATCTACGGCCAGTATCGAGAAGGCGGGTCTAAAGGTGTCATCTACCGGTACTTGGAACGGCACAGCTGCCATTAACTACGCCTTAAAGGTGGAGCCGGCCGTCGGCGGAACATACAACCATAACATTTGGAGCGGTCCAGCTAACTTTAATAATATCGCTGGCTACGTCCACACCTCTTCATTTAACGCCAACAACGTTTTTACAACCGAAACCACTTCCGCCACTCAGGGGTTGTCCAGTATTTTGGGCTGGGCCAGGGTGGGTACCAATGCCGGCAACACCAGCGTTAACGGTGTTTCCGGTTTTGTGACGGTCGAAAATCCTACCGGCACTACACAAGGCGTCTCCACCGGTTTGGACGGAGAGGTATTTGTTGACGCGGCAGGCAACCAGACTACCGTTTCGGGTGTTTACAGTTATATCTCCAAGGCCGGCACCGGTACGCTTTCGAATGCCTACGGTTTTTACGCAGACAGCGGGTCAATTTCGGCCGGCACTATCACGAATGCTTATGGCTACTATGCTGCAAACCGCGGAGTAGCTACAAACAACTATGGCGTCTATATCAACCAAACCACCACTGGGGCCAACAACTATGCTCTTTATAGCGCCGGCAGCGCTAAGAGTTACCTTGCCGGCAACCTCGGTATCGGCACCACCACCCCCGACGCCCTGCTGCACCTGGCACCGGGCGCCGGCACCACCGGTTTCCGGCAGAGCTCCAACGGCACCTTTAGTATTGATGCAACCGGGGTAGTGGGCGGCCGCCTGAGCGTGCTGGAAAACGGCAGAGTCGGCGTTGGCACCGGTAGCCCGTTGACCAAGCTGCATGTCAATGACAACAGCGCTAGCGCTGAGGTTCGCATCCAGAGCGGCATCGCCGGCGACAGCGGACTGCGCATCATGGACACCGACCGGGCCTGGAAGCTGGGCGTCAACCTGGGCAATACCGGCGCCGGCAAGTTCAACATCTATGACATCACCGGAGGAGCTTCCCGGATGACCGTTGATACCACCGGCAACGTCGGCATCGGCACCACCGCCCCTGCCAGCCTCCTGCACATGAAGGGCAACCTCAGCTCCGCCCTGACCGGTACCGTCGCCGTCACCAACCTATCTACCACCGTCACCGGTACCGGTACCGCCTTCACTACCGAAC
>JAHWKN010000015.1 GCA_019347875.1 Candidatus Parcubacteria bacterium | reverse complement strand
ACGAGTTCCGCAGGCCCTCAGCTTAACGGTAGCTGGAGGTGTTTCTAGCTGATGAGCCGGCTTGGCAGTTTTTGGTTACTTTTTGCTGACAAAAAGTAACGAAGAGGCGGATTACGGTATAGGGAGACTGGGAGGAGTATATGCAGGCCCGCTGGAAGGAGACAATATAGAGCAAACGCATGTCAGAGGCGTGGGCGTGGTTGACAAAGCGCGAGCGTTATGCTAGCTTGGATGTAAGTCTAAAAAATCAAAAAACAAAAAACAAAAAAAGGAAAACTCATGGCCAAGAAAGCGTTCAAGCCCGAGACCGACAGCGTCTACTTTCTAAAGATCCTGCTGTACCTGATTCTCGGCCTGCTGTGGTTGCGTCGCGACGGCAAGACCATCATACCGATCGGGTTGCTGCTTGGCCTCTTGTTTGCCCACCACGACCACTTTCAAATCGATCGCAAGATAGAGTACGCCATCCTTTTGGTAGCGGCGCTGCTAGCCTTTGCCGGGTTTGGAATCTTTATTAATCTGCAAATCTAAGAACATTTGACTTTTAACGCCTGGCATTTGATTCGTCAGCTGTCAACGCTCAGCGGTTAAACGGCACAGCGTTAACGACGCTTCAGGCTGCCCAGGCTAATCCAGAAGATCGCTGCCAGCGTCACCAGCAGCAGGGGAGACAGTACCCGCTTGAGAAGCTCTAGCGGCTCAGGTAGTAGGGTATAAACGATGATAACCGCAATATAAAACCCAACTAGACGAGTCAACAGTGAAGCGTTTTGTACTTTATGACTTAAGTCGTGCATGATCAAACAACTCCTGATTGTGCGGGAATAGCCCAACACAGTGATTTTAATTGGCCATTCTAGCACAAACCATACTTTTTGTCAAGATAACTGATGCGGCGCTCTTTCAAACAGCTAATAAGCCCATGTCACCCAGGTCTTTTTGGTAAGCTCGAAGCGTTGACAGGTAAGGGCGGCTTCTGGTACTATCGTTTGAGTAGCCAAGCACAAAACGCCGTAAATTTACGTTACAACTAGGCAGTAGGCAGGTCCGAATAGGGATACCACTTACTTACCTGGCATTCTTTTTTGTTAAGGGAAACTTATGAAAGCTCTAATTGGCCAAAAAATCGGGATGACGCAACTGTTCGATGCGGCCGGCAACGTGCAGCGCGTTACGGTGATCGAGGCGGGGCCGTGTGTGGTGACGCAGGTTAAAACCGGTGCAACCGACGGTTATAACGCCGTTCAGCTGGGCTTTGGCCGGGCCAAGCACCAGGCCAAACCGCAGGCCGGGCACCTGAAGCCCGCCAAGGCCGACTCGCGAGTGATGCAGGAGGTGCGGCTGGCGGCGGTCGATCCGGCCGGCCCGCAGGCCGAGGCGGAAGGGGAGGAGGCCCGGACCGATGCGGATCTGAAGGTTGGCACCAGTCTCGATGTGACGGTTTTCGAGGTTGGTGACAAGGTTCAGGTCACCGGCACCAGCAAGGGCAAGGGTTTTGCCGGTACCATTAAGCGGCATAACTTCTCGCGCGGTCCTAAGACCCACGGTTCGCACAACTACCGCGCCCCCGGCTCGATTGGAGCCGGCTACCCCCAACACGTCTTAAGAGGCATGCGCATGGCGGGGCGGATGGGGGGCCAGCGCGTCACCACCAAGAACCTGCGGGTGGTACTGGTCGACCCGGCCCACAATCTCTTAGCTATTAGCGGCGCCGTGCCCGGCCCGCGTAAGGGCGTAGTAATGATCAAGGGGATCGGTGCATGAAAGCCACGGTTTATAACGTCAGCGGCGCCAAAAAGGACACGCCGGCTCTACTGGACAGGTCGATTTTTGGACTAGAGGTTAACCACAGCCTGCTCGGTCTGGCCTACCGGGCGTATCAGGCTAACGGCCGTGCCACCAGCGCCACCACCAAAACCCGCGGTCTGGTCCGGGGCGGCGGCAAGAAGCCCTGGCGCCAAAAAGGCACCGGGCGGGCCCGGGTCGGCTCCAGCCGGGTACCAAACTGGCGCGGGGGCGGAGTGGTGTTTGGCCCGAGCGGCCAGGAAAACTACAGCGTGACTGTGCCGGTGAAGATGAAGCGGCTGGCTATCCGTCAGGCGCTCAGCGCCCAGGCGGCCGACGGTAAGGTGGCGGTTTTGGAAGGCTTTAGCCCGGACGGCAAGGTCAAGCCGACGCTTCAGCTGCTTGGTAAGGTCGAGGCCACCGGCAACGTTTTGCTGGTAGTTGATCAGAAAGACCAGTTGGTCGATCGGGCTACGCGCAACCTGCCCGGAGTGAAAGCGGTGGCGGCGGGGTATCTGAACGTTTTTGACGTATTAAACGCCGACAAGATTATCATCACCAAAGCGGCGCTGCAGTCGGTTAGCGCCTGGCTGGGCGAAGGCCCGGCCGCCAAACCGGAAGCTGCCGCCAAAAAAGGCCGCCCGGCCGCTACAACTAAAGGGGCTAAAACATGAGTCAGCTCATCTTATCCCCCCGCATCAGCGAAAAGGCCATCGCCTTGGCCGAGCAGGGCACCTACGTTTTTGAGGTGCCCAAAAGTGCCAATAAAATCGAGGTTACCAAAGCGGTAGAGACCGCTTTCAAGGTGCAGGTGGCTTCGGTTAACATGCTGGTGGCTAAAGGTAAGCTCAAACGCTTTAAAAGGGTGTTGGGCCGGCAGCGCGATGTCAAAAAAGCCATGGTCAAGCTGGCCAAGGGTCAATCCATTAAACTGTTCGAGGGAGCCAAGTAATGGCGATTAAACTGTACAAACCGACCACGCCGGCCCGGCGCGGGATGACCTCCGCCGACACCGCCGCCGTCACCAAAAAGCGTCCCCACAAGTCGCTGCTGGTGGCTAAAAAAGCCGGCAGCGGCCGCAACAACCAGGGCAAAATCACCACCCGCCACCGGGGCGGCGGCGTCAAGCGCTTTTACCGCTTAGTTGATTTTGCTTTCCCGGCCGGCAGCCAAGGCCAGGTTACCGCCATCGAGTACGACCCCAACCGTTCCGCCCACATTGCGCTGGTGAAGCTTGATACCGGTCAGATGGCTTATCTGTTGGCCGGGTCGGGCATGAAGGTCGGTGATACTCTCAGCAGCGGAGCCGAGGCCGAGATTAAGCGGGGCAACCGTTTGCCGTTGGGATCGATGCCGGTTGGCACGCAGATTTACAACATCGAGCTAGTCTTAGGCAAAGGCGGCGCCATCGCCCGCAGCGCCGGCTCCAAAGCCCAGCTGGTGGCTAAAGAGGGTCGGTTCTGCCAGGTCAAGCTGCCCAGCGGAGAGGTGAGGCGGGTGCACCAAGACTGCCTGGCGACGGTTGGCAGCGTCGGCAACGAAGCCCACCAAAACATCAAGTACGGCAGCGCCGGCCGGCGGCGCAAGCTGGGCTGGCGTCCGACCGTACGTGGTAAAGCCATGAACCCGGTCGACCACGCCCACGGTGGCGGCGAGGGTAACACCTCGATCGGGCTAAAAGCCGGCCCGCAAACCCCCTGGGGCAAACCGGCTTTGGGCTACAAAACCCGCAACCGCAAAGCCACCGATGCTATGATAGTGCGCGGCCGCAAACAGGGCAGGAGAGGCTAAGATGAAAAACGTCGGAGATATTAAATGAGCCGTTCGCTTAAGAAAGGCCCCTACGTCGACGAAAAGCTGCTGCGGCGGGTAGCGGCGCTGGGTACCGGCTCCAAAACCGTCATTAAGACCTGGTCGCGCGACTGCACCGTGGCGCCCGAAATGGTCGGCGTCACCTTGGCGGTCCATAACGGGCGCGTGCATGTGCCGGTGTTTGTCAGCGAAAACATGGTTGGCCATAAGCTGGGCGAGTTCGCCCCTACCCGCAAGTTCCGTGGCCATGGGGGGAAGTTAGCGAAAGGTCAAAAGAAATGACCAAACATCAGCAGAAGGAGCAGTGTGAAGACTAAGGCCACAGCTAAGTTCGTCGGCACCTCCGCCCGCAAGATCGGGCTGGTAGCGGCGCTGGTGCGCGGTCGCAGCGCCACCCAGGCGCAGGCGGCGCTGGCGGCGGCCGGAAAACGGGCGGCAGATCCGGTCAGCCGGGCGCTGGATTCGGCCATCGCCAACGCCGAGAACAACCTCAACACCAGAAAGGCCGATCTGGTGGTCGAGGCGGTCTTAGTCGGTCCCGGCCCGACGCTAAAGCGCTTTCGTCCCCGGGCTAAAGGCTCCGCCTCAAGCATCAAGAAGCGCTCCAGCCACATTACGGTGATCGTCTCCGACGGCCAGAGTGGGACAAGGGACCAGCGGTTAAACTCCAGTAAAACAGGAACGTCTCCACGGGAACTGGAGTCCTTGTCTGCCGGTAACGCTCAGAGCGAACCCAACGCGCAGACGGACTCCAGCAAAAAGCTTAAAAACACGAAAGGTGGCAAGTAATGGGCCAAAAGATTAATCCGCGCAGCTTACGCTTGCAGGTCGACAAAGACTGGCAGTCGCGTTGGTTCGGAGGCCGTGACTACGCCGCTAACCTGGTGGCCGATTTGAAGATTCGCCGGGCCGTCGAGAAGAAGCTGGGCCGGCGAGCGGGGGTTTCCCGGATCGACATCGAACGTTCACCTAACCTGCTAGTTGTACTGATTTACACCGCCAAGCCGGGCGTGGTGATCGGCCGGGGCGGCAGCGGCTCCGAGGAGTTAAAAAAACTCCTGTCCAAGCTGACCGGCGGGCCGGTGAAGGTCACCATCGAAGAGGTCAAAAAGGCCGAGACCAACGCCGTTTTGGTGGCGGAAAACATCGCCAGCCAACTGGAGCGGCGGATCTCGTTTCGCCGGGCCATTAAAATGGCGGCCGAAAACGCCATCAAGTCCGGCGCCAAGGGCGCCAAGATCGGCATCGCCGGCCGGCTCAACGGCGCCGAAATGGCCCGGCGGGAGTCGGTGGCCAGGGGCAGCATACCGCTGCACACCATTAGAGCCGAGATCGATTACGGCCAAGCCGTAGCCCGCACTACCTACGGCGTGATCGGCGTTAAGGTGTGGGTGTATAAAGGAGATAAGTTTTAAATGATCTCCATCTTTGGCGCATTGCGGTGTCAAGCCTTCCAGTCCGCGCTCACCGTACCCGAAGTACGGCTCGCTGGCGGGCTTCAGTCTTTCCTGGCACTGCACTCAAATATGAAGATCATAGGAGGCTGAGCTATGTTGCTGCCTAAAAAAACCAAGCACCGCAAGCAGCAAAAGGGGCGCATCCCCAAGGGGTTGGCGACGCGAGGAGTGGACATTAGTTTTGGCCGCTACGGCTTAAAGGCCGAAGGCACCGAGCGCATCACATCGCGTCAGATCGAGGCTGCCCGCCGGGCCATGACCCGCTACATCAAACGCGGCGGCAAGATCTGGATCCGCATCTTCCCGGACACACCCATCACGGCCAAACCGGCCGAGGTACGCATGGGCAGCGGCAAGGGTTCGGTCGATCACTACGCCGCCCGGGTTCGTCCCGGCCGGGTGATGTTCGAGATGGACGGGGTGAGCGAAGAGGTAGCCAAAGAAGCCATGCGGCTGGCGGCCCACAAACTGCCGATTAAAACCAGATTCGTGGTCCGGCACACGCCGGGAGAGGTGGAGTAAAATGAAGCTGCGCGAAATAGCCGAGAAGACCGACGGCGAGCTGGAGCAGTTAGCGGCCGAACAGCGCTCCCGGCTGGCCCAGATCGCCCTGGAGAGGCGGACCAAGAAGGTCACCAACGTCAAAGAGGCCGCCGGGGTTAAGCGCACCATTGCCCGCGCATTGACTATTAAGCGTCAGCGTCACATTGCCCAACTGGAGAACCAAAATGATTAGAAAACTGCGCGGCACGGTGGTGTCCGACAAGATGGATAAAACGGTAGTGGTGGCGGTGTCTAGTCTGAAGGATCACCCGATCTACCGCAAGAAGTATAAAGTAACCGCCAAGTTCGCCGCCCACGACGACACGGGCGGCTGCCGGGTCGGAGACTTGGTCGAGATCGCCGAAACCCGGCCGCTGTCCCGCACCAAACGTTTTCGGGTGGAGCGCAAAATCAGTCAAACCGAGATCGAGGTGTAGCCGTGATTCAAGCTGAAACCAGGTTAAAAGTGGCCGATAACAGCGGCGCCCGTGACATACTGTGCATTAAGGTGCTGGGCGGTTCGCGCCGCCGTTACGCCGGTATCGGTGACGTGGTCATCGGCAGCGTTAAAGCCGCCCTACCGGGGGCCGGTGTCAAAAAGAAGGAGGTCATCCGGGCGGTGATTGTCCGTACCGCCAAGCCGACCAAGCGGGCCGACGGATCAAGCATCCGCTTCGATGAAAACGCGGCGGTGGTGATAGACAAAAACGGCCAGCCGCGGGGCACCCGTATCTTCGGGCCGGTGGGCCGGGAGCTGCGCGACAGCGGCTACATGAAGATCGTGTCTTTAGCACCGGAGGTGCTGTGATGGACCGGGAGGTGGTTAATGAAGCTCAAGCGTAAAGACAAGGTGGTGGTGTTGGTCGGCCGCGACAAGGGTAAGACCGGCTCGGTCGCCCGGGTGCTGCCGGCGAGCGGACGGGTGGTGGTAGACGGCGTTAACGTGATGAAGCGCCACACCAAGCCGTCTAAAGCCCATCCCGGCGGGGGTGTTCTGGAGCTGGTCAGGCCGCTGCCGGCCGGCAAGGTGGCGCTGGTTTGTCCCAGCTGTAAGCAGCCTACCCGGGTCGGCTACAAGATTAGCGGTGACAACAAAGAACGCATCTGCCGCAAGTGCCAAGGGGTGATCAAGTGAACCGCTTACGTCAAAAGTACACCGAAACGGTGGCGCCGGCTTTACAGCAACAGTTTGGCTACACCAACGTGCATCAAATCCCGGCCGTGTCCAAGGTAGTGATTAACGCCGGCGTCGGGCGGGCCACCGCTGACGCCAAACATCTGGAGACGGCGGTTGCAAGCTTACGCAAAATCAGCGGGCAAACGCCCATCCAGACGGTGGCCAAGCACAGCATCGCCGCCTTTAAACTGCGCGAAGGCAACAAGATCGGCAGCAGCGTCACCTTGCGGGGCGAGCGGATGTACGAGTTTTTGGACCGCTTGGTAGCGGTGGCGCTGCCCCGGATTAGAGACTTTCGCGGCATCTCGCCCGAGGCTTTTGACCCTCAGGGAAACTTTAGCCTGGGGATCAAGGAGCAGGGCATCTTCCCGGAGATCCCGTACGAGGAAGCGACGAATACCCACGGCCTGCAGATCAACATCATTACCACGGCTAAGACCAAGGCCGAAGGCAGAAAATTACTGGAACTAATGGGGTTTCCCTTTAAGAGGAGCACGTCATGATCAAACAGCTTAAACCGCCACCGGGTCTGATTTTAAGTAACCGGAGGGGGCGCTAGATGGCAAGAACAGCGTTGATCGTCAAGGCGGCCCGTAAGCCGAAGTTTTCGTCCCGGCAGGTCAACCGTTGCCAGCTGTGCGGCCGCCCGCGTGGCTTCATCCGTCAGTTTGGCCTTTGCCGCATTTGCTTCCGCGAGTTTGCCAGCCGCGGCCAGATTCCCGGCGTAACCAAGTCGAGCTGGTAATGGAGACAGAAAGGAAACCGGAATGAACACAGACCCGATCGCAGACATGCTCACCCGCATCCGTAACGCCGCCAGCGCTTCGCACGGCAGCCTTCATATGCCCTACTCCAAGATTAAGGAGGCGATCGCTAAAATCCTGGCAGAAAACCGCTTTATCGCCGATTACCGGGTTGAAACCAGCGGGGCCTTTAAGTCGCTGGTTGTCGTCCTGACCGGTCAAAACGCTACTCCCGGCATTACCACCGTGGCTCGTATCTCCAAGCCGGGCCGGCGGGTGTACGCCGGCAGCGCCAAAATCCCTCACGTTCTGGGCGGCCAGGGGATCGTCATCGTGTCGACCTCGAAAGGGCTGATGACCGGCCAGGAAGCCCGTAAAAACGGGTTGGGCGGTGAGTTAATTTGTAAGGTGTGGTAGAATGTTAAACTTGAGCCTGTCAATCTCTGCCCGCAAAGATGGGGCATTATCCGGAGATGTTTTGTGAGTCGTATTGGCCGCCAACCCATTCCTATTCCCAATGATGTCAGCGTCACTCTGGACGGTGGCCGCATTAGCGTGACCGGCCCCAAAGGGAGTTTGGAGCTGGCGCTGCCGGCCGGCCTGCGGGCCGCCCAAGCCGACGGCCGCCTGACCGTTACCAAGGCCGTCGAAAACCCCCAAACCCAGTCCGTTCACGGACTGGCCCGCACCTTAATCGACAACATGCTTGTGGGCGTATCGCGCGGCTATGAGCGCCAGCTGGAGATCAACGGGGTCGGCTACCGGGCCAGCGTCAGCGGGTCGGTCATTAACCTGACGTTGGGGTTCTCTCATCCGGTGGCCTACGCACTGCCGGCCGGTATCACCGCCAAGGTGGAGAAAAACGTTATTACCGTTATGGGTCACGACAAGCAGGCGGTTGGCCAGGTGGCGGCCAATTTGCGGGCGTTAAGGAAGCCGGAGCCGTACAAGGGTAAGGGTATCAAGTATGCCAATGAGCGGATCATCCGCAAGGCCGGCAAGACGGCTACGAAAGGTTAAGCCATGACTACGACCGCATTACAGTTAAACCGCCGCCGTCAGCGGGTCCGGGCGAAGATCAGCGGCACAGCCGAGCGGCCTCGCCTGACCGTTAAGGTAACGAACCGTCACCTGACCGCCCAAATCGTTGATGATGCAAAAGGCGTCACTTTAGCTTACGTGACCACCGCTCGGGCCGGTGTCAAAGGCGATATGACCGCTAAAGCGGTTTGGGTGGGCCAGCACATCGCCGACGCCGCCAAACGCCACCAGATCCGGACGGTGGTGTTTGACCGGGCGGGCCGGCTGTACCATGGACGGCTGCAGGCGCTGGCCGAAGCGGCCCGCCAGGAAGGCTTGGAGTTTTAGATGGCTGTTACCGAGACCGTCAAAGAGTTTGAAGAAAAGGTCATTGCGATCGACCGGGTGACGCGGGTGGTTAAAGGCGGGCGCCGCTTCCGCTTCCGTGCTACCGTCGTGGTGGGCGACCGGCGCGGGCGCGTCGGGGTGGGCGTGGGCAAGGGCGGCGAGGTGATGACTTCGATCGCCAAAGCCGTTTCCAAAGCCAAGAACAGTTTAGTGACGGTGCCGCTGAAGGGGCAAACCATTCCGCATGAGGTAGAGGTGCGTTTTTCGGGCGCGCGCGTTCTGCTCAAGCCGGCCTCTCCCGGAACCGGCGTTATTGCCGGCGGGGCGGTGCGCAGCGTGATCGAGGCGGTCGGGGTGCGCGACTGCTTAAGTAAGTCGCTCGGTTCCTCCAACAAGGTTAACAACGCCTACGCCACGGTGGTAGCCTTAGGTCAGTTGCGCGCGGCCGGTGCCGCCAGCCGCGGCCAGCGCACAACCTCCCAGCCGCCTGCTGCCAAACCGGCGGCTCAGGCCCAGTCAACCGTTAAGGTTAAGAGTTAGAACATGAAGGTACACCAGCTAGAGTTAACACCGCTTAAGGACCGCAAACGGGTTGGCCGCGGCATCGGCTCCGGTTACGGTAAAACCGCCGGCCGCGGCACTAAGGGGCAAAACGCCCGCAGCGGCGGCGGGGTTCGGCCGGGCTTTGAGGGCGGACAGAACCCGCTGGCTAAGCGCCTGCCCAAGAAACGCGGCTTTACCGCGCTTAACCCCACCAACTACCAAACCTTTAACCTTGCGCAACTCGAGCGGTTTTCTGCTGGGACGAAGCTTGACGCCGCCGCTTTGAAAGCGGCCGGCTTGGTCAAGCGCTCCGACCGACCGGTCAAGCTGCTGGGCGGGGGGCGGCTGACTAAAAAGTTAACGCTGGCCGTTCAGGCGGCCAGTCAGTCCGCGATTGCAGCCGTCGAGCAAGCCGGCGGATCCGTTCAGCTTGTGCCGCCGGCTCGGCCGAGAGTCCAGGCCGCCCGTTCAGGCCGGGGAGAAGCCTCAAGCTCTAACAACGCTAAAACCAAGCCATGATGAACGTGAGTGCTTCCTTGTTAGCCGCCGCTAGCTATCTGCCTGAAAGCCGCAGGCGGCCTCAATGAACTTAACCGCCCTGCGGCAGGTCTATCGTTCACCCGATTTACGCAAGCGTATTTTGGTGGTGGCCGGCCTGTTGATCTTGTTCCGGTTCTTGGCCCACGTGCCGGTACCGGTGCCCGACAACACCGCTTTGGCTGCCTTCTTGCGCAACTTGTTTAGCTCCAGCCGCTTGCTGGGGTTTGCTGACCTGTTCTCGGGCGGCGCACTGACTAACTTTTCTATCATTATGATGGGTGTCGGCCCCTACATTAACGCCTCCATCATCATCCAGCTCTTAACCCAAGCGGTACCGAAGCTGGAGTCACTGAGTAAAGAGGGCGAGGCGGGCCGCCGCAAGCTTAACCAGTACACTCGGGTACTGACACTGCCGCTGGCGGTGATGCAGTCGTTTGGGATGATCTTTTTAATCCGCCAAAGCTCCCGTCAGGTGGCCGGTACCGATCTGATCGGCAACGCGACACTGGCGCAATGGGTGCTGATGATTGCCACCATCACCGGTGGCAGCATGCTGCTGATGTGGCTGGGCGAGATCATCACCGAAAAGGGGGTGGGTAACGGTATTTCACTGATCATCTTTGCCGGCATCGTGGCGGCCTTTCCCGCGCAGTTCGGGCAGCTGTCGGCCCTGGCCTCAGGCGATACCGGCCAGATCATCAGTATCGTGGCTTTTGCGGCGGCCATGCTGGCGATGATTTACTTTGTCGTGATCCTAAATGAAGGGCAGCGCAACATTCCGGTGTCGTATGCCCGTCGGGTACGCGGCAGCAAGATCTATGCCGGGGTCGACACCCACCTGCCGCTGCGGGTCATCACCGCCGGTGTTATCCCGATCATCTTCGCGCTGGCCTTTTTGTCGGTACCGGGTTTTTTGAGTCAGCTGCTTAGTAACGCTAAAACCGCCTGGATCGCCAGCGCCGCTCAGGCGACCGGCCGGCTGTTCGAGCCGAACGGTTGGGTTTACGCCATTACCTATTTTATCTTGGTGGTGGCCTTTACCTACTTCTACACCTCGGTGGTGTTTAAGCCGGCCGACATCGCCGAGAACCTGCAAAAGCAAGGCGGCTTTGTGCCCGGCATCCGTCCCGGGCGAGAGACCGCCGCCTACTTAAAGCGGGTGTTAAACCGCATCACGCTGGCCGGCGCTCTGGGTTTGGGGCTGGTTGCGGTCCTGCCCTTCGCGGTGCAAGGGACGACCAGGACGGCGGCGCTAACGCTGGGCGGCACCGGGCTGCTGATCGTGGTCAGCGTGGCGCTGGAGACCATGAGGCAGGTGGAGTCGCGGGCGATCACGACTTCGTATGAGGACTATTAGCGGCCGCAGTCGAGCTAAGTTATCGATTCCAGCGATGACGCGCCCTCGCGAGTAGCGTCCGGCTTCCAACCGTGACTGTTTCCAAAAATATCCTTTTAACTGTTTACAACTTCGGTAAGATTAACTATAATAACCAACTGTAGCTTTATGTCAGATACAAAGGAAGTAATTGAGGTCGAAGGAACCGTCCTGGAGACTCTCCCCAACGCCATGTTCAGGGTGGAGCTCGAGAACGGCCATGTTGTTTTGGCGCACATTTCCGGCAAGATGCGGATGCATTACATCAAGATTTTGCCGGGAGACCGGGTGACGCTGGAAATGACCCCTTACGACCTATCGAAAGCCCGCATTACGTATCGGCATAAGTAAGTAGGCCGACATTTAACCATTTCAGCCCCGAGCCTCCACGGGGGCATGAGGTTGAACGTGTGCAAGGCCGTTGGTCGCCAGTGTCAGCTTAAAGTTTTAGGGATTGTTATGAAGGTTCGTGCCAGCGCCAAAAAAATGTGTTCCAAGTGCCAAATCGTGCGCCGGGAAGGCACCGTTTACGTCATTTGCCAGACCGCCAAACACAAGCAGAGGCAAGGGTAGTAATGACGTTTAACTTTTGCTCACCGGCCGGTTGTCAGCGGTGGCCGCAGGCCATGAGCGAGCGGAGCGAGTCGAATGGCTAGGATTGCCGGCGTTAACATTCCCAACGACAAGCGGGTAGAGGTGGCGTTGACGGCTATTTACGGCATTGGCCTGGCGACCAGCCAAAAGATCTTGTCGGCCGGCCAGGTCAGCCCCGATACCAGGGTGAAGGACCTGACCGAGGCGGAAATCGCCAAGATTCGGGAAGTGATTGAAAAAAACTACCAGGTAGAGGGTGATTTAAGCCGGTTGGTGAGCTTAAACATCAATCGGCTGAAGGAAATTAACGCTTACCGCGGCCTGCGGCACAAGGCCAATCTGCCGGGCCGGGGCCAGCGGACCAAAACCAACGCGCGGACCAAGCGCGGTAAAAAAGTAACTATGGGGAGCGGCCGCAAGAAGTCGGCGGCCAAGACGTAACATGGCGAAAACGGTTGCTAAAACTACCAGACGCAAGAAGGCCAAACGCAACGTGACCCAGGGTCAGGTACACATTCAGGCTACCTTTAACAACACCATCGTCTCCATTACCGACACTCAGGGCAACCTGCTGTCATGGGCCAGCGCCGGCGGCGCCGGTTTTAAGGGTTCGCGTAAAAGCACTCCTTACGCCGCCGGCGTGGCCGCCGAGAAAGCGGCCAACAGCGCCAAAGAGTTTGGTCTGGTTAAGGCCGAAGTGCTGGTGCGGGGGGTCGGCAGCGGCCGGGAGTCGGCGGTGCGGGCGCTGCAAACCACCGGCATCGTCGTCTCCAGCATCAAGGACGTGACCGGTATACCTCATAACGGCTGCCGTCCTAAGAAGGCGAGGCGGGTTTAGTATGGCTAGAGACTTAACCCCGATTGCTAAGCGGTCGCGTCGCGAAAAGGTGGCGCTGCACCCCAAGGCGACCCGGGTGATGGCTAAGCACCCCTACGGACCGGGTGAACACGGTCAATCGGGCGGCCGCGCCAAGCTGAGTCAGTACGCGGTGCAGCTGCGCGAAAAGCAAAAGGTTAAGCGCACTTACGGCCTGCTGGAAAAGCAGTTTTTGCGCGTCGTACGGACGGCGGAGCACCAGCCGGGCGTGGCCGGTGAAAACATTTTGCGGTCACTGGAGTTGCGGCTGGACAACGCCGTCTACCGGCTGGGTTTCGCGCCGTCCCGCCGGGCTGCCCGCCAGTTGGTAACCCACGGGCACTTACTGCTAAACGGCCGGCGGGTGGACATTCCTTCGATTCAGCTAAAACCCGGCGACACCTTAACGCTCCGGCCCAAAAGCGCCGGCAACAACTACTTTCAGGTGCTGAAGGAGACGCTGCCCCAGAACCAGCCTCAGAACCGCTGGCTGAGTTTAAACGCCAGCAAGCTCGAGGCCAAGGTGACCGGTTTGCCGGCCCGCGAAGACATCGATGCAGATATTAGGGAGCAGCTCATTATTGAGTTTTATTCAAGGTAGCAAAAGGCAATGACCCAACAAGCAGCCATCACCAAAGCCAGTTTTAACCGCCAATGTCCACGCCGGTCATTGGATTTGGTCATTGGGATTTAATTACGTAAGGAGTCAAGGTGTTATACGAGATCCAGTCGCCAGAGTTGAAGCAGATCAAAGAAGAGGGCAACCGTGCGTCGTTTGCCATTGAGCCGCTGTACTCCGGTTACGGCATGACCCTGGGCAACTCGCTGCGGCGGGTGATCCTCTCCAGCTTGGGCGGTGCGGCTGTGACGGCCGTCAAGATCGACAACGTGGCCCACGAGTTCTCGACCATTCAGGGGGTTAAGGAGGACGTGGTTGAAATACTGCTGAACTTAAAACGGCTGCGCCTGAGGGTTTACAGCGATGAGCCGCAGTTTTTGACGCTCGCTAAATCGGGTAAGGGTCTGGTGACGGCGGCCGATATCAAGACCACGGCGGACGTGGAGATAGTTAACCCCGACCACTTGATAGCCACCCTTGATGACGCCAAGGCCAAGCTGGGGATGGAGATTAGGGTAGAGAAGGGCCGCGGCTACGTGCCGGTGGAACAGCGCGAGGGCGAGAAGCTGGAGGTCGGCATGATCGCCGTGGACGCGCTCTACAGTCCCGTGCAGCGGGTACGCTTTAACGTTGAAAACACCCGCGTGGGCCAAGTGACCGACCTCGACCGTTTGGTGATGGAGATCGAGACCGACGGTTCGATCGCGCCGGTTGACGCCATCAGTCAAGCCGCGCAGGTGCTGGTGGATCACTTTATGGTGGTAGCCGGCAACAGCGTGCCGCTGTCGGCGCCCGCCATGAGCAGCGACCGGGCCGAGGCCGGTGCTTCGAAGATCATGATCGAGGAGGTCAACTTCTCGCCCAGAACCACCAACGCCCTGCTCAACAACGACATCAAGACGATGAAGGATCTGCTGCGGCTGAGTGATAGTGACCTGCGTGAGCTGAAGGGTTTTGGTGCCAAGGCTTACGCCGAGGTCAAAGACAAGATAACCGAACTGGGCTTTGCCAGGGAAGAGGATTAATCATGCATCGGCACGGCTACCATGGTAAGAAGCTGTCACTCGAGCGCGATCAGCGCCGGGCCCTAATCCGCGGGCAGGTGACGTCTTTGGTGCTGCACGAGAGCATCACTACCACCGAGGCCAAAGCCAAAGCCGTCGCCCCCTACTTTGAGCGTTTGGTGGCCAAGGCGCGCAAAAACGACCTGCACAACAACCGTCAGCTGCACAGTTTTCTCTTAACCGAGAACGCCGTTCAAAAAATGGTCCAAGAGCTAGTGCCGGCTTTCGCGGACCGCCAGGGTGGCTACACCCGGGTGGTCAAGATCGGCGGCCGCCGCGGTGACAGCGCTCCCATGGCGGTAGTTTCGCTGGTCCTGCCGGAGAAAAGCCAGAGTCCAAAGCCCGGCGAACCGTCCAAGCAGGACGCCGAAACCAAGCAGCCGCCAGAGCCTAAGGGTAAGAGGCCTGGCGCCAAGGCGGCTTCTGGCGATAAGGAGGCCTCATGATGAAAACCTACTCTGCCCGGCCGGCCGAGGTTACCCGGGACTGGTACTTGGTTGATGCCAAAGGCGCTACGCTGGGCCGGCTGGCCACCCAGATTGCGACTTACTTGCAAGGCAAACACAAGCCGATGTACACCGCCCACATCGACTGCGGCGACCAAGTGGTGGTCATTAACGCAGCCCACGTCAAGGTGACCGGCAACAAGCTGGCGGACAAAAAGTACTACCGGCACTCCGGGTACCCGGGAGGTATTAAGGAGATCAGCTTAGACGATCTGCTGCGCCGGGACCCTGCCCGGGTGATCCAAAACGCCGTTAAGGGCATGCTGCCCAAGAACCGGCTGAACGCCGACCGTCTCACGCGCTTGAAGGTTTACGCGACGGACGAACACCCGCACGAGGCTCAGTCGCCCAGGCGCCTGGAGATCAAAACATGACGCATTCACAACCAAGTAGACGCGACCAAACAGGGAGGAGAGATGCCCGATAAAGACCATTACCACTACGGGCTGGGCCGGCGCAAACAGGCCATCGCCACCGTGCGCCTTTATCCGGGCGACGGCACCATACTGGTCAACGACCAGCCGGCGGACACTTACTTCAACAATCGGTCGCTGGTAGCGCAGGTGCGGCAGCCGTTAGTTCTAAGCGGCCAGGATAAAAAAATGCGCGTGACGCTTAAAGTCAGCGGTGGCGGTAAGCGCGGCCAGGCTGACGCCGCCAAACTGGCGATCGCCCGGGCGCTTAACGTTATGAGCGACGACTTACGGCCCACGCTGAAGAAGGCGCGGCTCTTAACCCGTGACCCGCGCGAAAAAGAGCGTAAAAAGTACGGTCTGAAGAAAGCCCGTAAAGCTCCCCAGTTTTCGAAGCGCTAAGCTGCTGCGTTTAGTAAGACCCCTGTTCGGCCGGAGCTACCGCGCTACCGGCTGCCGGCGCTGCTGCAGGTAACTAATATGCTTATTACGTTCTTTAATGAAGATGCTTAAATCGAAGCCGTGCTTGGCGATGAGGGCGCTGGTTTTACTGCTACCCAGGTAATGCGGCATCAGTACGTAGGTGGCGCCGTAGCGGTACAGTTCGTCGGCTTCATCGATCTCGTCCGACGTTACGACGACGATGGCGTTGGGGTTGGCGTTCTGGACGTGTTGGACTATCAGCGAGTTGGCGGCAAAATCCGGAATGGTCGAGATGACCAGTTTGGCGTTGTCCAGTTCCAGCGAGTCGAGCAGCTCGCTGTCGTTGGCGTCACCGTACACCGCCGGGATCTTTTGCTTGGCCAGCTCATCGATCACTTCGGGATTAAAGTCAACCACCACAAACTTCTGGCCCAGTTGCCGGAACGACTCTACAAACTGGAAGCCGGCGCGCCGGTAGCCGAACAGAACGATGTCGTGGGAGGTGCGCTTGCTGCGCTCCCGTTTGGCGTCCCGGCGCTCAAACAGCGACAGAGCCGGGGCTATCCGCTGGTAAATACCGTCGGCGTAGATGATCAAGTAAGTGGAGGTGGCGATGGTGATGAGGGCGACGAGCGTAACCAGCGAGATGATGTCCGGCGGCAGGTGTCCGACCCGGTTGCCCAGCACCACTAAAATGAGCGAAAACTCGCTGATCTGGGCTACCGCCAGGCCGGCCTTAAAGTTGGTCTTTTTAGTATAGCCTAAGTACGCCATCAGCGTCATGACAACCAGAGGGTTGCCTATCAGGATAATGAGTGCCAGCGCCAGCGCCGGTCCGATTAAGGCGCCGATGTTTCCAATCGCCATCTGTGATCCCAGCAGGATAAAAAACAGGACGATAAAAAAGTCCCGCAGCGGCCGCAGCCGGGCGCTGATCTCGTAGTTGTAGGGCGAGGTGGCCAGGGCAACGCCGGCAAACAGCGCTCCGATCTCGATTGACAGCCCGGCCGCATGAAACAAAGCCGCGATCCCCAGCCCCCAGCCGATCGAGAACAGGAACAAAAACTCCTGGGACTTGGCCAGGAATCCGCTCAGCCGCGGCAGCACCCAGTAGGTGAGGGCGGCGAACGCCAGCACCAGAACCGCTACCCGCAGGGCGGTGGTACTAAGCAGCTGTGGCAGGCTTTGGTTCTGGGCGGCTGAGGTCACCCCGATCAAAATGACGGTGGCAAGCAGATCTTGAACCAACAAAAAGCCGGTTGAGATCTTGCCGTACAACCGCCCCAGCTCCCGTTTGTCCGACAGCAGCTTCATGATGATGATGGTGCTGCTAAAGGAGATGGCCACAGCCACGTACAGCGCCGCCACCGTCTCCAGCCCCAGCAGCCGGGCCACGCCAAAACCAAGGCCGGTAGTGAACACAACCTGCCCCACCCCCGTGATCAGCGCGGTGCGCCCGACCTCCTTAACGACGCGGGGGTTCAGGCTTAGCCCGATAATAAACAGCAGCAGGGCGATGCCGAGGTGCGAGAAAACCTCCAACGTTTCGGGCGAGCGAATGATGTTTAAAACACCCGGGCCTACCAACAGGCCCGTCAGGATATGGCCGATCACCAGCGGCTGCCGCAGCAGCTGCATGACGGCCGCCACCGCCAAAGCAATGGCTAGAACCAGACTGATTTCGGCAAAGACATCACTCACTTTGGTTTACGCTGCTTCCTTAGTTATGGGCCACTCCTGCGCAGTCGGCAGATACGGGTGCGAGCTGAACAAGCTTAAGTATATCCGAAATTTGCCATAATTATAATGCTATAAGGTATCATAAGAGTATGAGCCAACCCGCCGATACCAATCCGCTGCTGCGCCAGCTAAAATCGCGCCCTACCAGATTAACCGCTTTTCGGCAGATACCCCCTAATGAACAGGGGTTTGTGTTGCTGCGGCTGTCTAAGCGCGTGCAGGCGGATATCTTAAGTCAACTAGACACAGCAGAGATCATTCAGTTTATTCGTTATCTGGACCCTAACCACGTCACCGACCTGCTGCAAAACATTGAGACACGTAAGGGCCGGCGCATCGTTGAGGCGTTGAGCACCGATATTAAGGCCAAGGTAGAGTTCTTGCTCAAGTTTCATCCTCAAACCGCGGCCGGGATGATGAGCCTGGACTACATCGAGGTCGATACGGGGTCGCGTTTCGAGGAGGTCTCGGGTGTTGTCCAAAAGCATGAGAAGCAGACCGGTAAGTTCCCGTCGATTTTAGCGGTTGAAAACGGGCTGTTAAAGGGCGAGATACCTGGCCATGCTTTCGCCGTTACCAAGGCTAGCGACAGCGTAACTCCGCACGTTAAGCCGGTACCTCATGTAACCTACAACTCTCAGGAAAAAGAGGTTCAGGCACTGTTCCAGAGGAGCCCTCATAACAAGGTGGTGGTGCTAGACGAGGACGGCAGTATTATGGGGGTGATTTACTCCGACGACATCCTGCGGCTGATCAATAAACGCCAAACCCGAGAGCTGTACAACTTTGCCGGCGTGCAGGAAGAGGAGGATGCTTTGGACTCAGCCGCCACCAAGGTGCGTTACCGCTACAAGTGGCTGATTATTAACCTGGGGACGGCTTTTTTGGCCGCCTCGGTGGTAGGGCTGTTTGAGGCTACCATCTCGAAGTTCGTACTGCTGGCGGTCTATATGCCGATTGTCGCCGGTATGGGCGGCAACGCCGGTACCCAGTCGATGGCGGTAACGGTTAGAGGACTGGCGCTGCGGGAGGTAGAGCTGGGGCGTAGCCGGCGTTTAATTACGGCTGAGGTGCTGGCCGGCGGCGCCAACGGCTTGATCAACGGCTTGATCGTGGCGGCTATAGCGGTGCTGTGGAACCAAAACCCTTTGCTTGGTCTGGTGCTGGGAGTCGCCATGGTGGTTAACTTGATTATCGCCGGTTTTTTCGGAGCGCTGATACCGCTGGTGATGCAACGCTTGAAAAAGGATCCGGCTTCTTCTGCGACCATTTTTATTACCACCGCCACAGACGTGTTTGGGTTTTTTGTCTTCCTAGGCTTAGCCAGCATTAT
>JAHWKN010000014.1 GCA_019347875.1 Candidatus Parcubacteria bacterium | reverse complement strand
TGTTTGAGCCCCGATGCAATCGGAGCGAGTTCCGCAGGCCCGCCGGTGGCGGTTCGGATGGCTTGGAGCGAACGACCTGCTCGGCCGCTTTTGGTTACTTTTGGCGGGACAAAAGTGACGAAAGGAGTGGATTACGGGGGAGTTAGGAGGGATAATGGTAGGACCGCTGCGGCGGAGGCTGGAGGTGATGAGTGTAATCCAACCCGGCCACTCCGTCTCTGTAGGGGCATGGTGACATACGGTTTTGCGGCAAACAAAATCTACCGCAAATAATCCCGCAGCTTCTTACTCTCACGATGCTTACGCAGTTTAGCCAAGGCCTTGGCCTCAATCTGCCTAATCCGCTCACGGGTGACCCCGAACTCCTGGCCGACCTCCTCCAGTGTGTGGCCGCGGCCGTCTTCCAGTCCGAAGCGCATGCGTAAAATCTTTTGCTCCCGCGGCGTCAGCAGCGCCAACACGTTGTTGACGTGCTCCTTTAACAGCTGGTAGGTGGCGGCCTCCTCGGGCGTCACCGCGTCCTCGTCCTCGATAAAGTCACCCAGCTTGGAGTCGTCCTCCTCGCCCACCGGCGCCTCCAGCGACACGATGTCCTGCTTGATCTTGATGATGTGGTTAACCTTCTCGACCTCTATCTCCATCTCGGCCGCGATCTCTTCCGGCACCGGCTCCCGCCCCAGCTCCTGGACCAGCCGCCGTTGGGTGCGGATCAGCTTGTTGATCGTCTCTACCATGTGTACCGGGATGCGGATGGTGCGGGCCTGGTCGGCGATGGCCCGGGTAATGGCCTGGCGGATCCACCAGGTGGCGTAAGTAGAGAACTTGTAGCCCTTGGTGTAATCAAACTTCTCCACCGCCCGCAACAAACCGCTGGAGCCCTCTTGGATCAGGTCGAGCAGGTCCAGCCCCCGGCCGATGTACTTCTTGGCGATCGAGACCACCAGGCGCAGGTTGGCCTCCACCATGGCGTCCTTGGCGGCTTTGTCACCCTGCTCGATGCGTTTGGCCAGCGCCACCTCTTCGGCCGCGCTCAATAGCGGCACCCGTCCGATTTCGCGCAGGTACAGCCGCACCGAGTCGTCGGCGATGTCCTTGACGTAATCGTCGTTCTCTACCGCCACGACCTCCGGCTCAACCTCGGGTGCTTCCTCCCACACCCGCTCGCGCTGGTCGGTCACCTCGATGCTGTTTTCGAGCATAACGGCGTACAGCTCGTCCAGGTCCTCCAGGTTGTCCTCGGCCTCACCTACAGCGGCGGCGATCTCTTGCTGGGTGACGAACCCGTGCTGTTTGCCCTTGGCCAGTAGCTGCTCAATCTCGGCCGAGTACGGCGAGTTCTTTTCTTCCTCTGACTCGGGCTGGGCTTGAGCTTTTTTCGGCATGTTTAATCCTTTCGTCGTGGCGGCATCTAACTTTAAATCCGAACCCTAAACTCCGATGCCGGTGAGCGTGACCGTTTACTCCCCGGGTGGGATGTTTAGAGCTAGGATTTAGAAGTTAGAGCTACTAATGTTACTCGTCTTGTTTAATCAGCGCCTGGTACTGCGCCAAAAGCGACCGCGCCAGAGCCGTGTCACCGCTGCTTTCGGCGGCGCGCAACCGCTGGCTTATCTGGGCCTGAGATTGATGTTGAGTCAGTGTTTGCAGTCGTCTACCCAGCCTGAACGCTTCGAAGCTGCGATCTGCCGGAGCCAGATAGGAAAACTCCTCCTCGCCCCGTAGTGCCAGTATCTTAACATCGTTGCCGTAAGCGGGCAACAACTCAAGCAGCTGTTTGATATCGGCCTGTTTGTGCCGCTTGAGAGCCGCTAGTATCGCCCGATACTCCTCTTTCTGAAAATCGCCTGCACCCAAATCATCCAGCGACAGCCGGCACTCCGGATAAACCAGGTTAATTGCCAACACCGAAGCTTCAATCAGCTGCGTCGGACTAAAGCTTTTTGGCGCCGGCGCCGGCGGCGGCTCCGGCTTCTTTAGGGGGGTTTGAGTTGGCGCCGGTGATTGTTCCACCTTTTGCTTGACCGCCTCCAGGCTGATCGAAATCTTGTCCGCCAGCATCTTCATGTAACTCTCTTTTTCGATTGGGTCGGCCAGCATTTGGATCAGACCGGTGATACGGTCGCTAAACTGCCGTTTGCCGACCGGTTCGCTCAGGTTAAGCTCCCGCTCGGAGCGCGCAAACCAGTAACTAAACACGTCACGGGAGTTTTTGATGGCGGCTTGCCACCGGCCGACGCCCTTTTGGATCAGCTCGTCGGGGTCTTTGGCCCCAACTTCGATGATGTGCAGGTTAAGGCCGAGCTTTTGCGCCATTTCGATGGCCCGGGCCGAAGCCTGCAGCCCGGCCGAATCCTGGTCGAAAGCGATCTTGATGTTGCGCGAAAACTTACTCAGGGTCTTTAGCTGGTCGATCGTCAGGGCGGTGCCGCTGGCCGCCACCACGTTGCGCACCCCCGCCTGGTGCGAGGCTACCACGTCCATGTTCCCCTCCACCAACACCGCCTCATCGCCGGCGCGGATAGCCTCTTTAGCTAGATGCAGACCGAAAATAGCCTGGCTCTTGTCGTACAGCACGGTCTGGGGCGTGTTGAGGTATTTCGGCCCGGTATCGGCCGCATCATCTAGCACCCGGCCGGTAAAGCCGACCGGACGGCCGGCGCGGTCACAAATAGCAAACATTATCCGGCCGCGGAACATGTCGAACACCCCTGTGCCGCTGCGCTTGCGGACGGCCAGCCCGGCTTTGACCAGTTCATCTTCGCTAAAGCCTTTTTTGCGCAAGAATTTGACCAAGCCGTCCCAGCTCTCGGGAGCGTAGCCGATGCCGAAATCTTGGATAGTGGAGCGCTTTAAGCCGCGCCGTTTCACTACGTAACTAAGCGCCGCTGGGTTTTTGACCAGGCAGGTCTGGAAGTACTTGACGGCCCAGTCGTGGGCATCCTGCAACCGCTGGCGGGCTTTAGCGCGCTCGCCGCCGTCGGCCTTGGTCTTTAACTCCACCCCCGCCCGGCGCGCCAGCAGTTCCAGCGCCTCTTTAAACTCGCACCCCTCCATCATCATGACGAACGACAGTATGTCACCGCCGGCGCCGCAGCCGAAACAGTGCCAGATCCCCTTCTCCGGGCTGACCATAAAGCTGGCGGTTTTTTCGTTGTGAAAAGGACAGGGTGCTTTTAAGTTCCGCCCGGCCTGCTTCAGTTGGACGTATCCGCCCACCACCTCGGCCACCTCCAGACGCTCCTTGACCTCGCTAACCTCATCCATAACCTAATTGTAACCCAAAAAAACGGCGGCGGCGGTACCGCCGCTACACCTCATTGCGCTGAATGATCCGGCTGTACTCGCACGCGCTCGGGCGCACCCGCCGCTCCAGCGTCCGGTGATCTACCTCCACCAGCCCAAAACGCGGCCAAAACCCTTTGTCCCACTCAAAGTTGTCGAGCAGCGACCAGTGCAGGTACCCGCGCACGTCGGCCCCGTCAGCGATCGCCTGATGAACGTTTTTCAGCGTCTCGGCAATAAACCAAGCCCGCTGGCGGTCGGCGGCGTCGGCCAGGCCGTTTTCGGTGATGTAAATTGGTTTACCATACTTTTTCAGGTCCGTCAGGGCATGGTAAATGCCTTGCGGGTACAGCTCCGAGCCTAAATCCGAAACCGCCCGGTTCTCGTTTTTACCCCTGAAGCTGCCGGCAAGAATTTGACCAACGTCGGACCATTCAAAGTCGAGCCGGTCATGGTAGTAGTAGTTGAGCCCGATGAAGTCATGGCAGCCGCGTGTGCGATTGAAGAAATAATCGTTCTTCCACCAGTCCGCCGATGCCTTCAGTAAGCCGTTAATGAGCTTGCGCGGGAAGGGCTCAAAGTAATTGTTATTTTTGGCCACCCCCACCCGGGCGTCCGGATTGACCCGTTTGATGGCGTGGTAAGCCGACCGGTGGGCTTGCACTAAGCGTCGGTTGACCGCCAGATAGCGCCAAAACCCCTTGCGGCCCGGCCAATGCCCCCAAAGGTAGGCGGAGGCGCTATACTCCTCGGGCTCGTTGATGGTCATCCAGAACTTGACGTCCAGCCGCAGGGCCTGCACCATTTTAACGGCGTAACGGGCAAACAAGCGGGTAGACCGCGGTGACAGCCAGCCGCCTTCGTCGCTCAGCCAGACGGGAAACGTCCAGTGCCACAGCGTCACAAACGGCTCGATCCCCTGCTGCCGCAGCGCCGCCACCACCCGGCGGTAATGCTCGATCTGGGCCTCGTCAAACCGCCCCTCCGCCGGCTCTACCCGCGACCACTCGATCGAAAAGCGGTAGGCGTTCATTCCCAGCTGGTGCATGATGTCAAAGTCCGCTTCATAGCGGTGATAGTGGTCGCAGGCCAGGCCGGACAGATAGTTAGCCGGATCGGTCGCCTGAGGCTTAATCCGATCCCACCCCTCCAGCCAGTGCGCGTACGTGCGTTCGGCCGAGCCGGCTAATCTATCGGCATTTAGCTTTTCCCACTCGCTCCAGTCGTTGTGCTGGCCGCCTTCAACCTGATGGGCCGAGGTGCTGGCGCCCCACAAAAAACCCTCCGGGAACCGGCGTGGCCGGTCAGACCGCCCCACGTTTACGCGCCTTCTGCTTGAACCTGGGGTTAGTGGCCAAGAACCTTCTAATCGCCCCGTCAAACGGGTCCCAGATGTGATGCTTGATGTAAATGTAGCCGATAGCCGAAGCAAACAGGGCACCCAGCGCGTCGACAATCAAATCACCCATCGTGTCCGGCAACCCCGAGCGCTGCATGTTGGTGCCGAACACGACGTCCACGGCGTACTCGAAGATCTCCCAAGCCGCCCCCAGCGCCAGCGCGAAACACCAGGAAAAGAAAGCTATCACAAACGGACTGGCCTGCAGCTTCTTCTGCGCGTAAAGCAGGTACAAAATTAAGAAACCGATAAAGCCAAGGGCAAAACCGGAACCGGTATGCAGAAAGGCGTCCCACCACCAAAACCGCTGGTAGTAGCCCCTGACCGAGCCGAGGAAGATGGCGGCATAAATAAACAGTACGATGGCCAGCTCAAAATCAATCGGCAGCTTGATGTTGTAGCGGCCGGCCAGCGCCAGCGGCGCAATCGTCAAGGCGAAAGCCAATAGACTAACGAACACCACCGCCCAGTTACCGGTCACCGCCCCCTGCCCAACCGCTATCACCAGCACCGTCCGCAGCACCATCGAAATACCCATCTGAATACGGTCGGCTAGATCCAGGCGCTTATCAAACAGTTTCACTGTGCCGGCTGGGTTGCATAGTTAAAGCTTAGCGCTCTTTTAGAGTTTGGCATAGAGCGCTGCCGGATCGCCAGCTTCAGGTTGCCGCACCAGGGAGTTTCTGGTAGGGTTGGCTTGCCTTTCAGCCCGTTACAAGGAGAAGCTTGACATGGCAATCACCAAGGTTGTTCTGACCGGCGGCCCCTGTGCCGGTAAGACCAGCGTGACCGAAGCGGTGAGTAAGGAGTATGGGCAACGGGTCGTGATCATGCCCGAAGTGCCTTCGATGCTGTTAAACGGCGGCTTTCCCCGCCCCGAGCGTGATCTACCTTATTCCCAGACCTGGCTGCACGCTTTCCAGGACTCTATCTTGCCTGTACAGCGCAACATGGAGGACTTGCACGAAGAGATGGCCCGGCAACGGGGAGCTGATCTGGTGTTGTGCGACCGGGGGTTGATCGAGGGCGCCGCCTACGTCCCCGGAGGTCTGGCGTTCTTTGCGGAGCGGTTTGGGATCAATCCTGCCGCCGCTTACGCACGCTACGACCTGGTAATCCACCTTGAGTCGGTCGCCACCGCCCGTCCGGAACTGTGGGACGGTCTCAAGGCCGGTAACCCGGCCCGCTACGAAACGCTCGAGCAGGCTCAGCAGCGGGAGTACGCCCTGCGAGACATCTGGAGTCAGCACCCTAACTGGGTTTTCGTACCCGGCGGGCGGGGCATTAAGGCCGTTGTTGTCCGGGTGCTCGAGCTGCTGAGCCCTTACCTTGATACCGAGGTGGAGTATAAGTACGTCCTGCCTGGTCTGCCCACGATTACCCTGGGTGAAGGCGTATCCGTCCAGCAGGGGTACATAGTGATCGAACCGGGCGAGCTGCGCATCCGCCGGCTAGGTCGGGAAGCTTTCATTACCGTTAAAGGTGACGGCACCCACACCCGCGGAGAGTGGGAGCGGCCGTTGCCGCAAAACTTCTTTCACCAGCTGTGGCCGGCCACCGCCGGACGGCGGATCGAAAAGACACGCCACTACCAGCCCCACGGCCGGTTGGTGCTTGAGCTGGACGTCTACCATGGCCGCTTAAGCGGTTTGGTGACGGTCGAAGTCGGGGCCCAGTCACTCGATCAACTAGCCGGTTTCCAGTTGCCTGACTGGGCGCAAGGGGCGGTTGATGTCACCAACGACCCTCGCTACAAGAACAAGCGCCTAGCCACCCGCGGTCTGCCGGCCGGTTAGCCCGTACAGTATCCGCCGGCCCCGGTCGCGTTGAGCGACCGGGGCCCCAACTACAATGTTTTAACCGATGAAATTGAGGTCGTCACGACTCTACCGCTGCTGACTTGTCTCAAACTTCAGTGCGCAGGAGTTAATGCGGTAACGCTGTCCGCTTGCCCCGGCCCAGCCCCACATTCCTTTCGCTGCTAGGCTTTCTTTTTGTCGAGCTTATCAAACCTGTCTATAGGCCAGCCTTTACTGGCGTGCCTTTCCGCAGCAGAGGGGTTGGGGTGAAGGGTTAACTTTGAGGCGTACTGTTTCGCGCTTAAACTTTCTCATACAAATAAACGGTAGTTTTGCCAACCTGGCCGGTTTTGACCAGCCTGAAGGCCGAATGGACGGCGGTGTCGATGGTGAAGCTGGGGCACAGCACCTTCGTGCCGGCCTTAAGTTCGTTACTCAATTTAGCCGCCAAGCGATCCAGCAGCTTCGGAAACAAGTAAGCGTAAACGAACGTCGCCCCGCTCATGTCGGCTTTCAAAAAATCACTCCGATAAAGCTCCACTCGGCCGCCCAATCCGCCGTGCGCCACCTTTAGCTTGGCCCGCAAGTACGGCCACGGTGCCACTTCAAACCCCACCGCCTTTTTAACCCCGCAGTCCCGCACCGCCACCGCCAACACCCGGCCGTCGCCGCAGCCTAAATCGAAAAACGTATCTTGGTCCGACAGCCCACCGAACCGCAGCAGCGCCCGCGCCAGCTTACCCCGGCCGATCGCCACCCACGGCGCCCCGTATATGTTCGATATGGTTCGAGAAACCAGCACCCCCACCAGCACTACAATCAAACCAATCAGTGCCGTCAGGGTGATGATGTACGGCCAGTTAACGCTCAAGCAGCCCCCTAAACCCGGCCCTGACCTCGCCCGACCTCATCTTGATACCAACCTCTCCAGCTCCGACAACACCCCGCGCCAATGCCGGCGCATTTGCTCGCGCTGCTCGGGACCGGCCAGCATTTCGTGGTGGAAGCGCACCGAAGTGTGACTGCCGGCAGGCAGTAAGTAGATTTGCAGCGTCGACGGCTGGGGCCAGTCGGGCGGCTGCCAAGTTAGGCGGATCTTAGTGCCCTCGCTAACGGTGCGGATTTGGCCGCTGGTACCATCCACCGTACGGTAGGTTTCCCCGGGCATGAATGTCAGTTTGCTATCGGTGCTCCCCAACCAGGCGCCAACCCCCTCCCCAGATATAATCAGCCGCCATGCCGCTTCTGGGCTAATTGACAAGGTCTTCTGGACTCCAATCTGGAACCCGGCATCCTTGGTCTGGCCAAGTACCCGCAAGCCCCGCGCCTTCTCATACTCCACCGTCACCGACTGCGCCCACCAACCCGACTCGATCAGTTTCTGCTCCTGCAACCACCGGGCGACGTCTTTATGACTCATCCTGTCAGCACCAGCGGCGTCCAGCAGCGCAAACCACTCACGCCAGGTCTTGCCGGTGGCCCGCTGAATCGCCGCATCACTGATTGTCGGGGTTACTTGAGGCTTCTTCATAAAAAACATCGTGTTTGGTTCTTATTGTACAATCGATCACCATGAGCTTGTCGAATGGCGGAGGGGGCGGGATTTGAACCCGCGATGGAGTTGCCCCCATACTCGCTTTCCAAGCGAGCGCACTAGGCCACTATGCGACCCCTCCTTAAGAGCTACTCCTGCTCGCCGGTCTCCTCGGGCTGACCCGGCTGCACCCCTGGCTCAGACCCCTCCGCTCCCTCCGTACGTCTAAAGGTAAGCTCGGCGGTGATGTCGCCGTCAGGCGTTGAGGCTTCAAAGTAAACATAGGAACCCTCACTTTGAAAATTTGTAAGCGCTAAGCCGTGCTTATCAAACAATGCGGCAACCTCTTGCATCACTGACTCGCTGCCAAACTGAAGCTCAAGCGCTGATGGCTCTCTTACCGTCTCGGATCCGGAGCTAGCTGCTTCTTGCGTAAGAGCGTGTTCCGACTGCTGAGGATGTGTAGCGTCTTCCGGTCCGTTTGGAGCTTCTTGCATATTTAATCCTCACATAACTGCTATTCATTTTAGCAGATAATGGCTCAGGCCAGCTCTTTCTTCAGCTTCTCGATTAAGTCCACCGGAGTCGGATCGAGGCCGTTCAGGAACGCCAGATAGGCGCTGGTAAAGTCGCCCAGCAGCAGCGCCCACAGCATCTGTTGCAGATGGGTCCCGCCCTCGGCCTGGACGATGATCGGATCCGGCATGTGGCCCGATAGCAGACGGTTACTAACCTCAAAGCGTTTGGCGATCTGGGGGTGGTCCAGGCTGGAGTGCAGCTGGATAACCTTTAAGTGCTTTTCTTTCGGATTGAGCCAACCGGTGAACTCATTGTGGTTAAACTCGGGCAGCTCATACCAAAAGGCCACGTTTTTGGCGTTCTCATTAAAGTCGATCTTCCACTTGCGCGCCGGCATGGCCAGTACGGGGCCGCCGTAAATTACCGCCGGGCAGCCGCGCACGGCCATGGCAATCTGCTTGGCCTGGTTATCGGCGGTTGGAACCTCCAGCGTCCAGCCCGAGAGCTTGGGCGTAATCCAGTCGGCCGCCGCCTCCAGCTCGCGCGTAACGCCCTGAAGCAAGCCCAGTTTTTCTAATATTACCGCGATGGCCTTGGTGCCGAACAGCACCGCCAGCCTAGGCTGAAACCCTCCGGGGACCTCCAGGAAGGGGTAGCCTCCCTCCAGCGCCAGCTCCTTTAGCCTCCCGCCGGAGCTCATGACGGCGATGCGGGCGCCGCTGGTCTTGGCCGCTTCCAGCGCCGACAGCGCTTCCTCGGTGTTGCCGGAGTAACTGGAGACGATCACCAGGGATTTGGCGTTCACGAAAGCCGGTAAAGCGTAGTCGCGGGTGATCACCAGTGGCAGCGGCAAGCGGTCACCTGCCCACGAACGCAAAAACTCGGCCCCCAGGGCCGACCCGCCCATGCCGGCCACGACGATGTTTTGTATTTCGCGTTTCTCATCCTGCAAGTCACAGTCGAAGCCCTGCTTCAGCTGCCCGGGCTGACCGGCAATTATACCCAGGGCGTTGCCTTTGTCTAAGCGATGTGCCAATTTGTGATCGTCGAGCATAAATCCTCCCCCGCCGCTGAGGCCAACCTCCCCGGCGGTTGCTAAAAGTTTTAAACCATCGCCGCAGGTCCAACCGGCGGCAAACTAGCTCCCATTATGGCATACTGCAAAAGAATTTGAACTAAAAATGAAAACGAGACCCCGTTTGGGGTCTCGCAGACAAAGCAAGAGAGCAGCAGGCGTGGCCCGCGAGGGCTCGATGGCGCCGGGCCGTGCCGCGCAGCTACCAGAACTTCGACGCGGACCAGCCTGCTACGAGGGTGAACGGTCAGGCGAACCGGAAAGGTACGCCTAGGGCGGGTGACGTGACTCCTGTGGGAGTGGACCTCCCAGACTCAGACGCTGCCTGTCGGCTGCATCACCGTCTCGAGAGACGGGGATGATGGCGCCGATGGCCAGGACGAGCATGAGGGATGCCCACGCGCCGGTAAAGATGATCACCTCCGTTCTCCAGGCCCTTCGGCCTGGTTGGTAGAGCGGATAGTGCGAAGCTGGTCCCGCGGACACATCGTGTCAGCGGGACCAGCAGGTACACCGAAGCGCCGGTGGTGGCGTCAGACGGTGTGGCAGCCGATCACGGACGGATCGGCGAGGGCGCCGGCGTTGGCGAAGCCGCAGGGGTGGAAGAAGGCGCATGCGGGCGATGCCCGTGAGGCCGATTGCGGTGTGAACATGGTGGTTCCTCTCTGTGTCGTCGCCGAAGCGATGCCCCCGCCGGATTGCGGAGGATTAAAGCGCCGTTCTGCTTAACTCGATAAACAGAACCTTAATCCTCCGCAATACGCGAAAAGCTCTCTTGCTTTGTCAATTTACTGGCTAGTTACCTAACCGAGTCACGCAGCTTAGCGCTAACGCTAAAACTGATTGTCTAATACTAGTCCTGCTTGCGGTTTTTGTCAACTTGTGTTATATTAATCGGGTCCATACATCGTGGAAAGGTTATAGCATGCCTACCGCTGTACGCATCCTTGAAAAAGTCAGCCGGGCGATGCAGAGGGTGATCCTGCAGGGCAGTGACGATCTCTGTGCCCACTGCCAGCAAGAAATCAAGTTCAACCCCAAACGGAGAACGAGGACCCGGGTCATCTGCAACGTCTACGTAGACGGCCGTTGGGTCCGGGTAGAGCTCTACCATCCCCAGTGCTACGGACGGGCCGGGAACCCCTACGGACCGGTTCAGAGGACGCCATGAGGGGCCACAGCGAGCAAGCAGACGCTCCTCAGGCACAGGTTCGGACAACATGTCCGGAGTGCGGACGCCCTCAAGCAACGCCGCACGACCTTCACACGGCCGAAGCCCACGACGAGGCGCAAGACCCGGCACTGTGCTGGAAGCAGGTCCGAAACGCTCCAGACCTCTGCCCCGCGAGCTACAACCCACTCAGCCGCGGTTACCCCGCGTAACCCGCTCAATCGGTCAGAAGGGGCCGCCGCCAAAAAGCGGCCCCTTCTGACCAGCAACGCAATTATCACTTATATTAAAACCCAGACTCGTTCGCAGTCTGGGTTTTTAGTTTCTCGTATGTATCTCACCTTAAACGTTAAGCACGTTGCTTAAAATCTAGGGTGAAAACGGCAAGAGAGCTTTCGGGGTAAAGGACGCCGAGGCGCCCCGCGGAATCCAGAGCGAGGCCGAATGGCCGGTGAGGTGAGCGTCTTGCTGCCAACTGTCGGCAGAACTGACGGCACAAACCTCCGGTTGCTCTGGTCGTATTCCGCGGGGCTGCCTCGACTGGCTGAGTTAAGGCCCTGAACCGCTGACCCTGCTCAATCGGCTGGGTCTATGGGCGATCCGGGCCGCAACATTCGTGTCATCATCCTGCCTTCCTTGGCCAGCAGAAGCTGGGGCACGGGGCGGTCAGCCGACGAGGCGGGTGTCGGTGCAGACGCCGACGATCTCGGGGTTGGAGTCGAACCGGGCGGAGGCCGCCAGCGGCGAAGCTCTGGTCATGATCACCTCTCTTCTCGTGTCGAGTGTGGGCTGGTTGACAGCGCACCCCATGGGTGCGAACTCCGCAGACTGCGGAGGTTGGCAGCACCGTGTTGGTGCACTCCGCTGGTTGGCGGAGGATTAAAACGCCTGTATAATCAGGAACCTTAATCCTACGCCAACCGATCGAAAACTCTCTTGCCTTATTAAGGTGCCGGTTAAGGCTAGGCCAAAACCGTACTTGCAGTTAAAACGTAAGCTCTAACTGATGGGTGGATTATAGCAAGCATTAACACTTTTGTCAACAAAAAAGACCCCGCGGGTCTAAGAGGTGAGTAGTTCGTGGAGGCGGGCGATTCCCGCCTCCACGAACCTCGATGCCAGTTTGGTTCTTTGTCCCCAGGATGTCTGGCGTCCTGTGGTCGGTCTCTCAGCTAATACATGCCTGCCTTCCCTGCAGCAGTCAGTCCTCGATGGACCGTTGCTACCTGTCGGTTGGACGAGAAGAATGGCCCCGGCGGTGAGAACCGCCGCTACACATTGCCACCCGCGGTCCGGGATAGCACGTGAGCCCTCGCCCTGGAGGGCCATTCAAGCTCTACCGGCGATGACGGCGGCTGCCCTTGCCCTTGCCGCGATGGGATGCCGGGAAGGGCGTGTTGGCAAAGCCCATTGCTCTGAGCTGTTGCTCCACCAGATGGCCATCGACGCGAGGGAGCGGCTCCTGCTGCTCCGGGACCTCGTCGGCCTGCCGGTCGCGCAGTTCCGCCTCCGCCCGTTCCACCTGGACGAGCCCGCCCTCGACCTGTTCCGGGTCGTCGGACTTGAGCTGGGCGCGGATCCCCAAGGACTGGTCCTCGGTCAGGCCAAGGTAGTTGAGTCGCTTGTACGCTGCGGCCGCGAGCGGCTGGAGTTCCAGCAGCTTCCTGCGGGTCTCGATCCAGTCGAGACCCCTTTTCTTGTCCCTCGGCTTGGCCGAGGTAAGCAGTCGGCGAACGCCGAAGAACTCATCCCTATCCAAGCCGAGGCTGTTGAGTTCCCCGATGGCTTTCCAGGCGACGTCTTCGGTGGTTTGCAGCAGCTCAGTGGTCACTGTCATTGCCACTCCTTTCGGGAGTGTGTTGATCGGAGCCGGGTTGGCTCCGCGGAATTAGAGCGCGAATGACGTCGCACCCCGATCCCGGGAACCAACTCCTTGAGCTATGTTAATCTGTGATGCTTACGTTTTTTGACGCAATAGCGCATTATACATTAGTGTCAAGTGTTTGTCAATACTGATTATACTATGGACGGCCTTAACCGGCTCGTGCCGGAGCAAAGTGCCCCATCTGATTAATCTGATCGGCTATTAGTTCAACTTTCTCGTGCGCGGCAGCCGGGTACAGCTGAAAAGTGTCCGAAATGTCACCAGCTGCCAGGGCAACTTCGAGCACTTCATGCTCTCCTGATTTCGGGCGGCGAATCACCTCTTCTTCCGGCAAAGGCTCCGAGCTTCTAGTCTTGACGTCAATGCCCAAATAAGTGGCCCTCTCACGGCCGTGCGACAGAAGCAGCACAACATCCATACCGTCACGATCCTGCTCGATGCTCGTCAGACGAGCCCTGCCCAGTCGGCCATCCCGATTTAGCGCTTCCGCTAGAGCTAGCTCTCCCGCAATTCCGTTCACATGGTGCTCGCTCCAGCGGCTGTCGCCGCTGGCGGTGGACAGCCAATCCGTCAGGGTGCTTTTAAATACCGCTGCTGGGTTAGCCATGATTACGTCTCGAACTAGGTGGTGATACTCGGTCAGCCGCCTCTTTGCCAACCCAAGCTCCGCTTGATCTTTAATGCGGCCCCCATTCACCTGTCGCTGTAGATCTAACATCTTTTTGGCATCAATTAACATGGCGGCTTGAGCCTGCAACCGGTAAACCTCTTCACCCTCCACGTAAGTTTCGACCGCTTTTTTACGCCCCTCCCGGCGCCCATCAGAGCCGGGCGGCCGCAGCGTCTCCATGATGTCCTCGAAGTTAGCCTGGAACTCTTCAGCGGTTGGCTGCCTAAACGCGACATCAACCTGTTCGGCCTGAACTCCGGCGCCGTTCTCGACCGGCTCGCCCGCCAGGTCCTGATAAACACCCGCCGAGCGAAAAGAGTCGGCCTCGGGGTATCGGCCGCTTTGTATTTCTGTTAAACTCATTACCTATAATTATTACCGCTTACGCTTTTATAAGCAACCGTACACCTAAAAGATACACCCCCTAGTTGCCTAGGGGGTGTTTGCGCCAGCCAGCGTTAACTGGCCGCACCCACGACGCGACGCGCTCGCAGCGGTTCGGTGCGGCGGCGGCGCCGGGGCGCGGACGGCTTGGGAGCCAACCCCAGCTCATCGCCCAAGGCTTGCAGCCTCTCACTCACCTTTTCATTCAGCCGTAACAGATCGATCAGGACATTCTGATGTTCGGAAACGCTTATTCCCTCAAGTAGTGCGGATTCGATTAGGCTGTTGCGAATTTCCGTATCCAGCTCTCTTGCCGACTGCGACAGCGAAGCGTAAAGACTCTCTGCCGATGAAGGCGCCTGAGCCATCGTCGATCACCTCCTATGTAGAAACAACCGTTTGGGCTGTTGCGCGACCTAATCCTTGCCTTTCAAGAACCAGATTACGATTAATGTAGGCGGGATAATTTCTTTTGTCAAAAGAGAAGACCTCCGCTGCGGCGAAGGCCTCCTTTTTCTAGCCCGCTCTACTATCTACTGACTACTCACTACTCTTCTAGTAATCCATCCCCATGCCGCCGGGCATGCCGCCGCCAGGCATACCGCCGCCGGCCGGCTTCTCTTCCGGCTCATCAACGATCAAGGAACCCATCGTCATGGCGGTGCCGGCGATACTGACGGCGTTGGTAATCGCCTCGCGTACCACCTTGGCCGGGTCAACGATACCCTCGGCCTTCAGGTTGATCAGCTTGTCGGGGCTTTTGACGTTGAAGCCCATTCCCGCCTCTTTTTGCTCCAACACCTTGGCCAGCTTTTCTTCTTGGTTTAAGCCGGCGTTGTACATCAGCTGGCGGAACGGGTGCAGCAGCGCGTTCTTCAAGATCAGCGCTCCGGCCGCGCTGGCGTCGGTCACCTTGATGCCACCGAGGTCGATGGTTTTCGACAGGTCCACAAACGTCACGCCGCCTCCGGGCACAATGCCCTCGGCCACCGCCGCCTTGGTAGCGGCCACCGCGTCGTCCACCCGGAACTTCTTCTCCTCGATCTCGGTCTCGGTGGCGCCGCCCACCTTAATGACCGCTACCTTGCCGGCCAGCGCTGCCAGCCTCTCCTCCAGCTTCTCCTTCTCGAACTCACTGGTGGCGTTTTCGGCCTGGGCCTTGATCTGGGTAATGCGGTCGGCCACTTCACGCTCGTTGCCGTACCCCTCTATGATGGTGGTGCTGTCTTTACTGGCAATGATCTTACGGGCCGATCCCAGCATGTCGAGCGTAGCGCTCTCGAAGGTGACGCCCTGCTCGTCGGAAATGACGGTGGCGCCGGTCAGAATGGCGATGTCTTCCATGATGGCCTTGCGCCGGTCGCCGAACGACGGCGCCTTAATCGCCAGCGTGTTAAAGACGCCCTTCAGCCGGTTTAGCACCAACGTCGCCAGCGCCTCGCCCTCGACGTCCTCGGCCAAGATCACCAGCTCTTTCTTGCCGCCCTGGGCGATCTTCTCCAGCAGCGGCAAAATGTCCTGGATCGAGCTGATCTTTTTGTCGGTAATCATGATCAGCGGCTTCTCGTATGAGGCCTCCATGCGGGCCGCATCGGTGACCATGTAGGGGCTGACGTAGCCGCGGTCGATCTTAAAGCCCTCGACGATCTCTTTTTCCAGCCCCAGCGTTTGCGACTGCTCCACCGTCACCGAGCCCTCCTCGCCGACCGCCTCAATGACGTCGGCGATCAGCTCGCCAATCTCGGCGTCGCCGGCCGACACCGTAGCCACCTGGGCCACCTTGTCTTTTTTGTTGTGAATCGGTTCAACCGAGTCGGCAATCCGCCCCAGTACCGCTTCAGCGGCTTTATCAAGCCCTTTTTTAAGATCCATCGGGTTGTGGCCGGCGGCGATCAAGCGATTACCCTCGCTTAATATGCGGTAAGTCAGAATGGTGGCGGTGGTGGTGCCGTCTCCGACGGTGTCATTGGTTTTGCTGGCCGCCTGCTTGACCAGCTCGGCGCCGACCCCGCGGCCCAGCTTGGCGTCATCCTTTTCGGCGATCTCGACAGCCTTTGCCACCGTCACGCCGTCGTGCGTTACCGTCGGCCCACCGTAGCTCTTACTGATCACCACGTTGCGGCCCTTAGGCCCCATCGTTACCTTAACGGCGTCGTAGAGCTCCTTGGCCCCGCTCAGCACCCGGGCCCGGGCGTCGTCGTCATAAAAAACTTTCTTTGCCACTCTGTTTTACTCCTGTTTACTTAAGTCATCTTCAGCTCACTACTCACTCCGGTCTCCTCGCTACTTTGAGGCCAGTAGCTGGGAGTGGGTAGTGAGGAGCGAGCGTACGCAACTAGCGCTTGACCACCGCGAAAACGTCTTCTTCCTTCACCAGCAGCAGCTCCTCGCCCTCGACCTTGACCTCGTTCGGACCGTATTTGCTGTAGAGAATGTGGTCGCCCGTCTTCACCTCTTTAACGTCTTTGCCGACGGCTAGCACCTCGCCCATCTGGGGCTTCTCTTTGGCGCTCTCCGGCAGCAAGATGCCGGACGCGCTCTTAGCCTCGGCCTCCAGCGATTTAGCCACGATCCGGTCGGCCAATGGTTGCAGTTTCACTCGTCGTTCCTCCTCATGTGTTGATTGTTTTTGCGAAAAAAAGAACTCAGGTTCTCGCATTTGCTCGAACAGTAGGTTAGCGGTTGATTACGTTAGCACTCGGCACGCCAGAGTGCTAATTTCCGTTCCTTATGGTAGCGTTATGGATTTTTAGTGTCAACCCCCGGCTAGCGGTATCAGTACGGAGGGTTGACTGGGTACTGCTTAGCCGCCTAAAGCCTCAACGTTTGCCGCAATCTTGGCCTGCCAATCAACCTCGGGGAACTGATGCAGCAAGTCGGCGATATACCGCCGCAACCGGTCGTATTCGTCCTGTGTTTTGGCCTCAAACTTAACGGTTAAATAAGGCCCGTTCTGCGAATAGCGGACGACAAACATAGCATTAGGCAGATCAAGCCGAATACCATCCCCTGCTCGCTCATCGTTAATCACTTCTGCGTTGGGGTAATCTTTTCTTAATATGGGGCTAATCTTGTCCATCAGGGCCACCTTCTGGTCGTCATCACAGTACAACTTGATTTCGGGACTGGAAATATAGAGCGGCAAGGCTGCCACCGCTTGAGACAGCGTTTGATCGGTTGAAGACAGATAGCGTAGCAGGCGTAGCGTCGAATAAAGCCCGTCATCGTGATTATAGAAGTCGGCCGAGAAGAAGAAGTGCCCCGACAGCTCACCGATAAATGCTGCTTTCACCTCCTGATTCTTCTTTTTTAAGAAGGAATGGCCGGTACGCCACATGAACGGCTTGCCGCCATACTTGGCGATAGTCTCCGGCACAACTTTAGAGCAAAGCGTATTGTACATAATGGTAGCCCCTGGGTGGTCTCGCAACACGTCAATCGCAAACAGCGCTACCAAGACATCGTTCCAGATAATGCCGCCTTTCTCGTCTACGATACCAATCCGATCGCCGTCGGCATCGTAGGTAAAGCCAATATCGGCCCCCGCCTCTACCACCTCATCCCGCAACCGCTCGACCACTTTAGTCTCAGTAGGGTCGGCCACCCCTAACGGGAAGGTAGGATCAACCGTGGTGTTTTTTTCAATTACCTCGCAACCAGCTTGTCGCAGCAATTCTGGAGAAATCGCCCCGGCGGTGGTGTGGCTGGGGTCGACTAAGACCTTGAATTTTTTACCTATCGGCAGGCGCCCCAAGACATCATCAAAGTAAGCCTGCTGGATAGACCGCTGTTCAACTTGGCCCGGCTGGTCGCCCTGTTCGTAGTCTTCTTCCTGTACTAAGCGTTTGAGCTCAGCCATGCCATCACTGACAAGGGTCTCTGAATAATCATTGGCGAACTTGAAGCCATTATATTCCGGGGGGTTATGAGAGGCGCTAACGTATACACCGGCTGAGCGCTTGAGATGGTACTGTGACCAGTAGAAGGTGCCGACCAGCTGCATGCCAATATCAACAACGTCCATGCCGGCCCACGCCAACCCGCGGCTAATGGCCTCGCTGTACTGCGGGCTGGTAGCCCGGCAGTCGCGCCCCACTACCACTTCCATTACTCCTCGGCGCTTCAAGTACGTCCCGTAGGCCCTCCCCAAATGTTCCGCCAGCTCGGGGCTAAGGTCTTGTCCAACTAACCCTCGCAAATCATAGCCTCTGAAAATATTCGGGTTAACCTTCATGCGGTCTGCTTTTTAGCTAAGCTGGCGGCAAATTTCATACTGCCTAGTGTACTGTAAGAAAGTGATTTGAGCCAACCGGAAGTTGGCGTACTAAAGTGCGCTTCACTAGCTTTTTAAAGGGGGCGGGCCTTACAATCAAGAGCATGAAACTCGAAATCGACATTCACCCGGCTCAAGCCGAGATCTTAAGCGTCCTCATCTTCAACCCAAACCCCCGCTTCAGCGACCTTAACCAAACCGGCCTTGGCAGCGACCACTTTGCCTTTCACCTTAAACGCCTGCAAGATGTGGGGCTGGTAGAGAAAACCAATCAGCAAACCTACCGCCTGACCGCCATCGGCAAAGAGTTCGCCAACCGCCTCGATACCGACGAGAAGGTAATTGAACGACAAGCCAAGTTAGGCGTTCTGCTGGTCATCACACGTCCCCACAACGGGCAAACTCAGTACCTCGTTCAGCAACGCTTAAAGCAGCCGTTTTACGGCTACCACGGCTTTATGACCGGCAAAATCCGCTGGGGCGAACAGGTTTTAGACACCGCCAAGCGCGAGCTGGCCGAAGAAACCGGCCTGACCGGCCGGCTGCGGTTAGCCGGGGTTTACCACAAGACCGATTACTCCCCCGCCGGCGATATTTTGGAAGACAAGTACTTTTACGTGGTGCTCGTCACGGCTGTTAAAGGTGATCTGAAAGAGGCCTTCCAGGGCGGTAAGAACTTTTGGATGACGACGGAGCAAATTAACGGGCTGGAAGTTGTGTTTGAGGGCATGGGCGAGGCAATCGCCATGACCGAGCGCGACAAAATGAGCTTTATAGAGCGCCGGTTTACCTACACCGAATCGGAGTATTAGCATATCCAACCTGCTTTCAGGTGTGGCAGGTTGGACCTGCTGCTGTGATTGTCTGGCCAACGTCCAAAATCCTTGCTATCGTGAGTACTCATGAGCTCCGCCAAAACCACCATTGCCATTTCCGGCATTAGAGGCAGTTTCAGCGAAGAGGCCGCCGGCAAGTTTCTGAAAGACCAGCATTTGGACGGCAAGGTAATTTATGCCACCACCGCCGATACTACTTTTAAAACCGTCACCGGAAGCCGCTGCGAATACGGGCTGGTGCCGCTAGAGAACTCCAACGGCGGCATCGTCTACGAGACGGTCTACGCCATGTCTAAGTACATCTTCAACATCAAAGCCATATTCGAGATCGACGTGCAGCAAAACCTGATCGTTACGCCGGGCACCCGGCGCGAGGACGTCAAGCAGATCGTCTCGCACCAGCAGGCGCTGGCCCAGTGCCGCTTTTACCTGAAGCGCGGCTGGCAGGGCGTGGACATGATCGAGTACGCCGACACGGCGCTGGCAGCCAAGGACCTGGCCGAGGGACTGCTGCCGTACGGCACCGCCGTCATCGCCTCCAAAGCCGCCGCCAAGCTGTTCGGGCTGGAAATTCTCGAGCCCAGCATTCAGGACCTGAAGTTTAACTTTACCGCTTTCCTGGCCTTTACACGTTAAAGCTCTTAACATTTGACCGCTCACTTAACTCTAGGCCGATAAGGTCAAAGGTCACAACTCAAAGGTCAAATGTTACCATAGCCTTATGCCAAAACGCTTTTTAATGTGCCCGACGACCTACTTTGATATCGAGTACGAGATCAACCCCTGGATGCACACCGACAACCGGGTGGATCAGGCTTTGGCGCTGCACCAATGGCGGCAAATACACGACACCTACGAGCGGATTGGTCACATCGTCGAAACCCTCGATCCGGTCAAAGGCCTGCCCGACCTGATATTCACCGCTAACGCCGCCCTGGTGATCGACGGCAAGGTCATGCTGTCACGCTTCCGCTACCCTGAGCGGCAAGGCGAGACAAGGTACAACCAAGCCTGGTTTGAGAGCAATGCCAAGCGGCTTGGCATAACGGAAATTCGCCTGGCCGAGCACAACTTTGAGGGTGAAGGCGACGCGCTTTTTACCGGCGACACCATTATTGCCGGCTACGGCTTCCGTTCAGAGCAGCCGGCACACCGGGAGTTGGCCGATTTTTTCAATATCAAAGTTATTAGCGTCAAACTGGTAGACCCCTACTTTTATCACCTCGACACCTGCTTCTCCCCGCTCAGCCCCGAAGCCGCCATGTTTTTACCCAACGCCTTCGATGCCGAGGGGGTGGCGGCCATTAAGAAGCATTTTAAAACCCTGATCGAAACTACCCCGCGTGAAGCCGCCGCCTACGGGCTGAACGCCGTCAGCGACGGACACAACGTCGTCATGAGCAACATGGCGCCGACCCTGGCCAAACAGCTGAAAGACCACGGCTTCAACCCCATCACCACCCCTATCACCGAGTTTCACAAATCCGGCGGCGCCGTCCGCTGCGTCACCCTAGAGATCAGAACCTAGCTTTCTTCCCCGCGCATTTCCGACTCGATCTGCTGCAGCTGGCGCAAAAAGCGCTGCCTGACCTCGTCGGCAAAGGGGTTTTCGGCCTGGATTGAACGAAACAGCTCGGGCGTGTCGGCCCGCACAATGTTCTCTAGGTCGATTAAGTGCTGATAGGTGGCGGTTTTCAACTCCGAGTCGGGAATCTGCATTTGGCTCAAAGCCCGCCCGATAAACAGCGTCAGCGCCAAAACGTGCGCCATCTGCCGGTCGTGCTCTTCGGGCGAGCGCTCCTTGACCACCAGCTTTAGTGTTTGGACTAAAAAGGCCTTAGCCTTGGCGTAGGTTTCGGGCTTAACCCGTACCGGCCAGGTTATGACGGTCAAACCGGCGATACCGTGCTTGCCGCTGAAGGGCCCGAACAGCGGGTGGGTCGCCAGGATCTGGCAGGTAGCGGGTAAATGCTTCTCCATCAGGGCGACGGGTTTTAGTTTAACGGAAGACACGTCGACCACCAGCGCCAGAGGGTTAATGACCGGAGCCATCTGCCGCAGCAGATCTTCCTGCGCCTGCACCGGCACGGCGATGATTATTACCGGCCGCTTGGCTAGCCGCTCCACCGGCTCGAAAGCAACCCCAAACCGCCCGGCCTCTTCGGCCAGCGGCCTTTGATCGTAAACCCCGATATTACAAAAGGGCTTGAGGTAGCTGCACATAAAGCGCCCGAACGTTCCAAAGCCGATTACGCCGACAGAAATCATGCTAGCAGTATCACCTTGCGGGCCGCCTAAGTCAACGGGAGTGGCCAGGCGTATTTGATTACTACCGGCCCTAAATGGATGGAATTTCGCCCTTTCCGGCTCATGTTTCCGACAGTCAGAAGCGGTGGCGAGTTGCCAAATGTGCGAAACCCAAGGCAGTCTTGCTATACTAAGCATAAACAAGCGGAGCCGGCACTGATGCGTAAACCCAGCCAAAGAAGTCTGCAGCTGTACTCGGGGCGGTCGCACCGGCCGCTGGCGGAGGAGATCGCCGCCCATCTGGGGGTGGAGCTGGGAGATTCGGGATTGCGCGACTTTGCCAACGGTGAGGTGCACTGCCGTTTCGGGCAGTCGGTGCGGGGGGCGGACGTTTTCATCATTCAGCCGCATACCCACACCGCCACCTCCAGCGTCAACGACTCGATTATGGAGCAGTTAATCATGATTGACGCCGCCAAAAGGGCTTCGGCCAAGCGTATCACCGCCGTTTGCCCCTTTTACGGCTACTCCCGCCAGGACCGCAAGTCCGAGGGAAGGGAACCGATCACCGCCAAGCTGGTGACCGACCTGCTGGCGGCCGCCGGTATCGACCGCCTCATCAGCATCGACCTGCACTCCGGCCAGGCCCAGGGCTTTTTTAACGGCCCGGTCGACCACCTGACCGCCATGCCGGTTCTATTGGATTACCTGCGCGGCCAAGCCACCGGCGACTTGGTGATCGTTGCCCCGGACGCCGGGCGGGTGAAAGTGGCGGAGCGTTTCGCTCAGCACCTAAAAGCCGACCTGGCCTTTATTTATAAGCGCCGCTTAAAGGAGTCCGGCAACGCCGCCAGGGCGCAAGAGGTGATCGGCGAGGTGGCGGGACGTCACTGCGTAGTAATTGACGACATGATCGACACCGCCGGCACCATCTGCGCGGCCGCCGAGATCTTGGTTAAACGCGGAGCCACTAGCGTTAGCGCGATGGCAACCCACGGAGTGCTGTCGGGTCCGGCGCTCGACCGGCTTAACGACGCGCCGCTCGATAAAGTAGTCATCACCAACACGCTACCGCCGCCGAGCGGCGCTAACACCAAAAAGATCGAGGTGTTATCGGTGGCGCCGCTGGTGGCGGGAGCCCTCAGCGCCGTTTTTGACAGCACCTCGGTGTCGCAGTTGTTCGGGGGGCAAAATCAAGGGTAACTAACGCCTACCCCGGTCCGCCCGTACCTCCCCAACCGCCTCTTTCGCCAAAAGCGCCTCTTCTTGTTACTTTTTTCAACCGTCCACCGCTCCGCAGCGGTCCTACCTCTCCCTCCTAACCTCCTCTGAACCCTCCCTCTCCTACCTTTTGTCAGCAAAAGGTAGCCAAAACTGCCGAGTAGGTCGCTAACTCCAAGCCAGCCAAACCGCCACCGGCGGGCCTGCGGAACTCGTCCCTGAC
>JAHWKN010000013.1 GCA_019347875.1 Candidatus Parcubacteria bacterium | reverse complement strand
CCCTGTGGTCGTCCTCAAACAGTCCTCGGCCGGTTACTTAAGTACATAGATAAAGCTTAACGCTAGCTTCCGGCTTTCTGGCTGATGGCAAGGCTTGGGGTTGGTTAATAAGGCCTGGGGCCTAGGAATCAAAAAGAAACAATGATCCCTTCCCGATCTGCGATCTACCAGCCCCTAACCCCGTTTTCCCCGGCCAACCCCGAGCATTGGAGTGAGCCCCAAACAGCCGGATCGCCAGCGGCGGATAAAGCCGAGGACTGTTTGAGCCCCGATGCAATCGGAGCGAGTTCCGCAGGCCCGCCGGTGGCGGTTCGGCTGGCTTGGAGCGAACGACCTGCTCGGCCGCTTTTGGTTACTTTTGGCGGGACAAAAGTGACGAAAGGAGCGGGGTTTGCGGTGAGACCGCTGGAAGATGGGTGAGCGGCGCTACGCCAGCAGGGGGTTGGGGGGGGTGCTAAACCACCTTCACTCGAATCGTATCGGTCCCTCCCGTGACACCGGATCGGTGCCCCGAGGCCACCACAATAAAGTCCCCGGCGACCACATTACCGGCTTGCTTCAGCTGCTCCACCACCTCCGCCCCGGCGCGTTTGGGATCGTTCACGCAAAAAGCCTTGCCGCCCCAGACGATGGCCAGCTGGTGGTAAACCCGCCGCTGGTGCGTCACCATCATGATCGGCATGGGCGGGCGCAGCGCCGCCAGGTTGCGGGCGGTTTGGCCCGAGGCGGTTTCGGCCAAAATCACTTTGGCGCCCACCTGGCGGGCCAGCAGGATGGCGGAGGCGGGGATGGCTTTTTGCTGCTGCAAACTTAAGCTTGGCTGCTCCCCGCCCGCCGGTTGCCCCCCGGCCGGCGCCGCCGCGAAGAGCCCGGGGGTGAGGGCGCCCTGATCGCTAAACTGCTCGACGACCGGCCGGTGCAGCGTGGCAAACTCCTGTGTGTAGTTAATCACCCGCTTCATCATCTCGACCGCCAGCACCGGGTACTCGCCGATGGTGGTCTCTTCCGACAGCATAACGCAGTCGGCGCCCTGCATCACCGCGGTCGCCACGTCGCTGACCTCCGCCCGGGTCGGCTGGGGGCTGCCGGCCATCGACGCCAGCATCTGAGTGGCCACGATGACCGGTTTTTGGTAACGCTGGCCCAGCCGCACCGCCTGCTGCTGCACCACCGGCACCTGCTCGGGCGGGATCTCGACCGCCAGGTCGCCCCGCGCCACCATGACGGCGTCGCTGACTTTGGTAATGGCGGGTAAGTTACGTACCCCCAGCCTGGTTTCGATCTTGGCGATAACGGCCGCGTCCGAGCCCAGTTGGCGCAGCTTGTCGCGCAGGCCGCTGACGTCCTCGGCCCGTTGTACGAACGACAACGCTATAAAGTCGACGTCGTGAGCCGCCGCAAAGGCGATGTCACCGATGTCCTTGATCGTTAAAATGTCACCGCTAAAGTCGGTGTCGGGCAGGTTGATGCCCTTGCGGCTAATCAGGTTGCCGCCCACCTTGACGGTGGCGGTCACCACCCCCTGATGCACCGCCTCGATCACCGTCTGCATCCGCCCGTCGTACAGCGACACCAGCTCACCGGGGCGCACCTTGGTGCTGAAGTCGTACTGGATGGGGATCAAACCACTGTCGCTAAAGTTAGCGCCGTAAGCAAACCGGACGGTCTGGCCGGCCACCAGATCAACCCCTTCCGCCGGCAGCTCACCCACCCGAATCTTGGGCCCCTGCAGGTCCATGATGACGGCCAGCGGCTTACCTAGCCGACCAGAGGCGGCCCGCGCCCATTTTAGCCGCTGCGCGTGCGCCTGGTGGCTGTCGTGCGACAGGTTCAGCCGCACCGCGTTAGCGCCGGCGGCCGCCAGCCGCTCAATGGCGGCCGCGCTGTGGGTGGCCGGCCCGATACTGGCGACGATTTTAGTGCGTTTGAAACTTTTGGCTAACATAATTAACAGTTTAGCCCATCCAGCCTCAAAACTAAAAGGCTTATGTTTATAAAACAAACAAACCGGCGAACCGGTTTGTTTGTTAGCTGATTGATAGACTGGAGCTAGTTGCTGATGCCGACCGAGCTGCTGGCTGAGCTGGAGTTACTGGCGCTGCCACTGGTAGCACTGCCGCCGCTGGTGTTGTTACTTGAGCTGGCGTTGCCGCTGCGGGCGCTTTGGTTGACCCGGGTAGAAACGTTAACGTCGATGTTACTATCGACTCGCACCGACTGACCGGGAGGACCGGTGTGGACGTGATTACGGTCACCAAACCCCCAACCGGGACGAGCCTCATCCTGATGACGGGCCGATACCGCGGAGGTTGCTACCAGTCCGACGCCTACCGCCATTAGTGCCGCTACCGCCGTGACCTTTAGTTTGGATTTCATAGATTGCAACCCCCGTTAAGCGCGTTTCGTTGTAGCTACTTTACTCGCTCAAAGCTCCGGCGTCAAACCGCTTTAGCGCTTGCTTGTGGCTGTTTTATCCACAGCTGGCTAAGCTTGGCCGGCCTTGACTTCAAGCCTCACTCCCGTAGAATTGGTACCTGAGACCTAAAGGAGGGCCTATGCATCAAAACACTTACAAACTTTTAATAGTTGCGGCATTAGTGGTGGCCGGGGGCGCTGTAGCCGCTTCCGCCGTGGCCGCCAAGCCCGAGGGCGATACCAGACCGGGCTGGGGATTTGGCGACAAGAACCATGTTCATACCGGTCCGCCGGGACAGTCGGTCCGACCGGCCCGCTAACTTTCCAGTAAAAAAAGTCCCGGCAGCTATCCCAGCTGGCGGGATTTTTTAGTTCGCCCAACCGGCTCAACCGGTGGCTGAGGCTGGGGTGCGGCCGCCGGCGGCGGCGCCGGCCTGGATTTAAGATTAAGGGCATTCCTGGGAGGGGCCGGGGGGCGCTCGGGCTGGCGCAAATCAAGCACATTCCGGGCGGCAGGGATGCCGCCGATGCGGCGGCGCACCGCCGGGGGCACCGCCCGTCTGGCCGCCGCTACCGCACCGCTGCCGGCTTGGCGGACCGCCTGGCCCACCGGGCTCCCGTCCGGCTCGGTCAGCACCATCACCACGCCGGTAACCAGCACTACCAGCAGTAAGTAGTTCATGTTAAAGAAGTTAGACACAAAGCCCTCTCTTAGCGTTTCGGCCAACGTCAGCAGTAGGTAGGTGACCAACGCGGTCTGAAAAAACTCCCGGGCCACTATGTTCGCGTACAACCTGGCTTTCATAAATGAAGGCGCTTTTTTGGCCGAGGGGGCGGCGGGGGCGCTGGGGTTGGCGGGGGCGCGGGCTCCGGCGGGGCGGCGGGCCGGAGACGCCGGCGCAGTAAAATCCCCAGTCCGGCCAGCGCCATGACGCCGGCCACCTCAAGCAACACCGCCACTGGCGAGATCTTAATGCCAATCAAACTCAGGTAAAACGCTACCAGCGGCACCACCGCAATCGACAGCGCAAAGCTCAGGGCCAGTCGCTCAATCAGATCGATGGTGCCGCGCCGGAAAAACAAAAATGACAGCACCAACCCCGGCAGGAACAAAACGTAAACCGCCCCCGTAATCATTTGGATCATCTGCAAGGCGGTTTCCATGTCTCCTAGTCGTAAAAATGCTGCTTCAATTCCGCTTCCGGGATGTATCGCAGAGCTTGACGGAAGATTGCTACAGTCGTGCCTTTGTCTAGCTCCTTATGATTTGGGATAGTCAGAGTCTGCCTGGTACCGTCATGCAAATCCCGGCGCAACTTAATATGGCTGCCCTTTTGTGAGATGATTGCAAAGTCAAAAATGGCCAAGATCTTAAGCACATCTTGGCCAGACAAAACCTTGGGTTTAGGCATAAACGGCTGTGTCTAGTTCGAAGTTGACTAGCGCCGTAGGGTGCGGAGCTACACCAATCTCGGCTAAATCCTCGTCCTCTAGGTGCAGTTCTAAGGCCGTCTGAAGATTAGCCGTCACCTCATCTAAAGTACGCCCCTGAGTCACAATCGGCAGGTCAATTCCTTCGCCAATATAATATTTCTCACCCTTGTAAACTTTAAACTGTAAAATTCGCTTCATAATAACCCTATTATAACACCCGACACATTACCTGCCCCACCACCCCTTCTTGGTCAGGGTCATCTCGATGCTCTTAATTTCGATCGTGCGGTTGTTTTCTTTGAGGCCCGGCGCGCTGATCAGCCAGCTCAACTTGCCCTTTTGGATCACGGCGTCGCTCAAGTCAAACTCGCGCTCGGCCACCAGCCACTCCCCTTCCTGCCGCGGTTTTTGGTAGTTGGTCAAAACGTAGTCAACCTGCTCTAAGTCTTTGGCGTCGCGGATGGGCAGGATTTTGTAGGGCGTGGGGGTAAAGAACTGCTCCGGCGTGAAGGCAAAGTAGCCGATGCCGTTTACCACCACATCACTTTTAGGTATGGTCACCGCGGCCTGCCCGCCAGGGTTGGCGGCTTTAACCGCCTGCTGAGGCTGGTTGATGTTAACCATCTGGCCGCCAACGGTAACGTCCTGCAGAGCCTGGTGGTACGTCACAAACGACACAGCCGGCGCATCGGTCACCAGGTTAGTCGGCTTAGTTTGCTCCACCAACCCGCCGTAGACCTCCTTATTGGCTACCGGGTAAATCGGTCCCTCGAAGACGATCTTGTGCAGGTTGGTTTCTAGGCGCGTCAAGGCGGTATCACCTGGCGCATCAATAACAATTTTGTAGACGCCGGCTTCGGGCAGCCCGGGCCCGGGGTTAGCCAGCTCCACCTCTTGCGGCAGCCCCACGCGCCGATTATCGGTGTCGTTGCCATCATCGTCGATGGTAGCCTCAAGCACCACATCTTGCTGCTTATAAACTTTAATGTTCATCACGTCCGGATCAGCGTACCAGTTAAGATCCCGCTTGGTTAGCTTCATTTTGAACGGTTCGTTATCGAGGTAAACATACATGACAGTACGCCCCCGCAGAGGCGTATCGATAACCGTCTCTTTTAGCGCCGGCCGGTAATCCGGCAGTCTGACATTCTGCGTTAAAGCCGCCGGATCGTAATCGTAGGTGCCTATTACCTTGTTCTCGGGAGAGTTCTGCAAAAAGCTCTCAAGGGAATCAAACTCTGGCTCCTTTTGATACAAGTAAGGGCCGCCGCCGATCGACGACCAAGTAAGACGATTCATAACAGGAGAATCCACCAGCTTGCGATTATAGTGCCACTGTGCTTGATCCCGGTAGCCAAGTTGCAGCGCCTGCTCTGGCGCTGGGTTCTTATACGTAACGCGCACCTTACCTCGCTCAAAACGGAACGGCATACGATTCTCAAAATAAACCAAATTGTCTATCTGCCGCTGAATACGACCATCCGATAAGGACTCGACTCTATGCCGTGGTCCAAGTGCCGATACTTGGCCTTGGTTTTGGCTGGTATAAACTGCCTGGGCTCCGAGTGGGGCCGTATTTGCCAAACCGATGTATCCAAACAATGCGGCCGCTGCCAGCCAAGACACAATAGTAGTAACTCTTTGAATTGGGCTATTACTCTCCATAAATACCAATGACCGGCATGTTCTTGGGTATTAACGACTTCAGCCTTCGAAAATCATTGTTATTAACCTCGCCCATCAACAACAGCAGCCCCCCGTAAACCGCCGTTAGACTAGTTAGCCACACTGGTAGTATCAACGGCGGCACCGGCACTACCCCCGCAATAGCCCCAACTACGATTGCCGCTACAGTGCCCTTTAAAATAGATCTAATTGGGAGCCGCGTACCCACCTGCAACCGGACCTGCCGCAGGGCCAAAGCTGCTGCTATCACCCCGCCAACAGTAGTGGCCGCAGCCGCCCCCTCAATCCCGTAGGCGGGTATGAGCCCCCAACATAAAAGGGCTGTCGCTACCGTACCGATCGCCGCGTGCAACATCGAAGTGTATGGCTTGCCAGCCCCATTGATGATGCTGGCAAGAATCGCATACAGGGTTAAAAAGCCGTAACCGGCAATGAGTATAGCCAGCGCCGTGGCCGCCTCGCGGTAAGCATCACCGTAAATCAGCAAGATTAAGGGTTGGCTGGTAGCGGCTATGAGAGTACATCCCAAAATTAATATCAAAAGTACGTAACGAAGGGCGGTCTCACTGGTAGTTCTGGCCGCCTCCCGCAATCCTTGACTAAGGCTACGTGACACGGCCGGAAACAAAATCAACGCGAATGCATTCAAGCCATAGTAGGGTATGCGGCCGATATTTTGGATAGCTGCAAAGTAGCCAGCGGCAGTATCGTCGCGCACCAAAGCTTTTACAAACAACAGATCGATAGAAAACTGAGTGACAGCCAAAACCGAAAAGCCAACCAGCGGCAAAGAAAACATAATCAGTTTTTTGTAATTAAAGGTTGGCGCCTTTAGCTTTGGAAAACCAGGGCCTAAGAAAAGCGCCACCGTTGGTGCGACTATAAACCCAGCAATGGCACCATACAACTTAAAAACATAGGCCAGCCCGATAACGGCCAGTACTTTCACGGCTGAGTAAGCGCCATTCAGTAAAGCTTGGCGTCCAAATGAATGCGTGCCGTTGTAGTAGCTTAGGTAAAGCGCAAATAAGCTGTAAAACGGATAAATGAGAGCGGCCAGGCGCAGATACCTGGTTAGGGCTGGATCATTGAGTAAGTTCGCCATGAGGGGTGCAGAAACAAAAAATAAGCCGGTCAACCCTGCCGTAGTAACAGCTTGGAGTATGAAAGCGCTCTTAAAGATGCTTTGCGTTGCTGGCTCATCCTCAGCCAAAAACTTAGACATAGCTTGCGGCAGTCCCATCGTTTGAACCAAGTTCACTATCGTCATAAGAGTAATGACCACGCCATAGATACCATAATCCGCGGGCCCAAGACTGCGACCAAGCCAAACAGTAATAATGTAGCCGGAGATCATGAAAAGCATCGAGGAAATCGCAAGATAAAAGGCGCCGATCATCCACGACCCCCTTTCAACGGCGCCAAGAGCATATCGCTTAGTCCCTCACTTTATAAATATGAAATAGTTCGTTTCGATGTAAGAGCTCTGCGTAGGGCAAAAAATCTCCGTTACTATTCGAATATCTAGGCTTAGCGCTCCTCGCAACCTTCGTAGAGTCCCCAGTAAAACTGACTGTGGTATTTACTACGATATAATCTACTCTTCCATCCTCTAATATTTTTTTGAAATCTCCCTCGCTTTTGCTTTCAAAGAATTGCTGAGCTTTCATATTGTGTTTTTCGAAGATGTGCTGATCGTAATCAGATATTCGATCAGTATCGACTGCATAAACGTCATTATTCGTTAATCCGGCGAGAAAGTAACTAGTAAAGGGATCCGAAAGAATTGTGGAGTCGTTTTCATTGCTAAGTTTTTCCGCAATTTTATACTCCAGCGGTATTTGTTTGAAATAGTTAGCCATAGAAGAATGTTGCATTACATACAGCTGATGTATTACGCCAATACCAAGCAGTGCGGCGGCCAGTGTTTTAACTCTTAAGGAGAATTTGGACGGCATCTCGGTATTTGCCCAAGTATAGGCAACTAAAATTGCCAATGGTATCTTGGCGAGCAAGAGGAAGCGCCAATAAACCTTTACAGGCAGCCCCGCTAGTCCAAGAAGATAACCCATCATACACCCAGAGCCCCATACCCACAGCAAAAGGAGTAAAGGGCGCTTTCGTACCTCTGGATAGAAGAAAGCGGCTAGGCCTCCCATCAAAGGCAAGTACGCAAACCACCAGATACTTACGTCTTTATACCGGAAATAGTCAGGTAAGCCATGTAAGTTATAGAGAACGTACGCCAAAGCAACAATCGTGAAATAAAAAACTATATTTTTCACACCCTTATAGTTTCCGGTCAACCAGTCTAAACGCCGCCCTAAGCTTTCCCTCTTCGTAAGGAACAAGAGAGCTAGAACGCCGCCAAGCATCAATAGGATAAGCTCGTACGATCGCGTACTTTTAAATGTTAGGTAGACCGGATAAAAGGGCCAAGCTACAGTAGCAACCGCGGGCAAAATGGCTAGACTAATGTACGTCCTGAGCTTTTCGCTAATGGGCTGGTTTGTGAGAACAGCCAATCGAAACAAGGTCAAGAAAAGAGATAGCAAGCCTGTCAGGGGGTGAGACAGCATTAGTACTAAATTGAAAGAGAATACTAAAGGTAGGATGCGTGCTACACCGTTGGCATGCTGTTCATTGAGCCAGAGAATGAACAAAAGTAAAGAAATTCCAAAAAACTGCGGGAAATAAAACTGGTAGGTAAGACCATGTAGAGAGATGTTCCCAGCCCACCTTATTAATGGAATATCCGCGACGAGAAAAAGAAATACGAACGCGTAGACAAAAAATGATTTTTTAGTTGAAACGTTTTTTAGCAAAGCAATGAAAGAGAGCAAAAAGAACAAAAGATTAAAAACTCCGAGAACCACAAATGAAGATAAAATAACTCCAGCATCCTCATTGATGGAGTATGGTGTAAAATTGGGCCGGATGACCTTGGCTATAAGATAAGCTGCAGCGTAATAGGGCCCTGCGTGTATGTCCGCATTGCCGCCAGACTTAATGAACGGGTTCCCATAACTTCCCGTGCCTAATGAATCGAACTCTTTTACAACGGCAATGTGCCCCGGGAGATCATCGTTAAGGAAATAGTTTGTATGATAACCGAAAGCAGCAGCGAAAAAAATTACTAGTGCCCCTAGGAATAGCAGTATTAGCTGTGCCTTGCTAGACAGATTACTCAAGCGAACCCCATCTTAGCCATAACCTTTAGCAACCGCGCGAGCAATTGAATGCCAACTATAATCGTAAATTTCTCGTGGCACCTTTTGGCCCTGCCCGCTTAGAGCCAGAATTTCGGCGCTCAGCATAGAGGCTGTGCGATAAAGCCGTATCTGCCTAAAAACCCGTGCAATATCTCTGTGCGCCGCAATATCGCTTGCTAGGACGGGAATACCTGCAGCCAAGTACTCCAAGACTTTCATCGGGTAGCTTTGTCGAAAAACGAAGGTGTCAGGCAAATGGCAAATACCGGCGTCAAAACAATTAATATAATCGACCGTCTCTTCATAGGGAAGCCTCCCTGTAAAAAAGACATTTTGCGCGATACCATATTCATCCGCAATACTCTTCAACCGCTGGAGATCATCGCCATCCCCTATCATTATGAGTTTAAATGAATGAGGTTTAGGAATTAGCGAAAAAGCCTCTAGTACCTCATCTAGCTTCCGCAAACTAGAAATTGCACCAGCATAGCCTATTAAGACATCGTTTTTGGTTAAACCCAGCGTTGACCTAACATCTTTGTTCTTACCGGAGTGAAACTGCTGAACATCTATACCCGAGGGAATGACAGCTACTGGCTTATGAGATAAATGTAGCTTTTTGCGGTAGAACTCGTATAACCCTTCGGTAATAAAAATAAATTTGTCGACAAAAAAACTAAGAATGTACTCTGTGGCATATGCAAGTGCTCTATAAAGCTTCTTCCCGTATTTGATAGAGCCCCTTTCTATGCTCACATCTATCCACGGGCTTCTCAAGTCATAAATTAGTGTTGTTTGATTATGAAAAAATTTGAATAGTACTGCACCAGCCAGCCCGGAGTTAGGATAAAGGCAGTGCAAGACATCAATTTTTGTTTCTTGATTTAGCCGGCCCAAATACCGAAACGTCTTCCAGAAGAAATTAGCATTGCCTTTCAAGGAGTAGGGACTTCCTTCTATCTCCCGCAATGCAACGCTCGTTGACACATTACTTTTATTAAGCTTGCCTGCACAACAAATAAGTGAAACTTTTATGTTTTCCTGGGCGGAAATTTGCTTAACGATATTACGGAGGTACGAGGAAAGACCATAATGCTCAGCAAGCGTTGTGTTCTGAATAATTACTACGTGTCTGTTCACCTTTTGAAGGCTAGCGCAGCATCGTGGTCTTCCGCATACTCCTCCTTGCCGTCGTACTCTATGCGTTTGAGCCGGTGGAGCGTGTCTTCTAATAGTTTGCGATTGATGGAAAGCAGGTCGGCTACGACTCCGATGACGACAAATAGGAATCCTAGAATTATGAAGACTGCGCCGAGGATGAGCGACTGCAGGTGGCCGCCGATTAGTTCGCCTCGGCTTAGCATTAAGTAACCCATGCGGATGTATGGCACCAGGCCGATGGTAAACACTACCAGCCCGCTGGCCAGAAAGATCCGAAACGGCTGATGCATAGCGTAGGCCCGAATAATGGCCGAGCCCGATTTAGCAACGTGCTGAAAAATGTTTTTAAACAGCCTTGATTCTCGGGTTTTGGGGTTGGTTTTTACCGGCACGTGGGTGATGGCGATGCGCTTGCGGCCGGCGTGGATGATCGTCTCCATGCAGTAACTAAACGAGGTAATGAGGTTGACGCTCATGGCGGCTTCGCGCGAGTAGGCCCTAAAGCCGCTGGGCGCGTCGGGAATGTTGGTGCCGGCGGCCGCGTTAACCACCCGGCTGCCAAAGCGCTGCAACAACTTTTTAAACGGGCCAAAGTGGGCGATCGAGCTGGTCTGCCTGTCGCCAACCACAATGTCGTGCGAGCCGTCTAAAATCGGCTGGATCAGCTGCGGAATACTTTCCTGGGGATACTGGTTATCACCATCGGTGTTCACGATGATATCGGCACCCTGCTTGAGCGCCTCGTGAAACCCGTCGGCAAAGCTGACCGCCAGCCCTTTGTTTTGGCGGTGGCGCACGATGTGATCTACCCCTAGATCCTGGGCTACCGCCAAGGTACTGTCGCTAGAGCCGTCGTCAACGATCAGGGTTTCTACCTTAGAGATGCCGGGGATGCGCTTAGGGATAGAGTTAATTACCAGCGGCAAAGTAGCCGCCTCGTTGTAACAAGGTACTTGGACGATCAACTTCATAAAACCCTCGGCTAATAGAGTTTATATTACTCGCGGGGATAGGCTTTACCAAGCTTAAGCCTTAATTCTCCTAGAGGCAGTTGGTACAGCCTCACCGGCTGCTCCTCCGGCTCAATTCTGGCCTGATAGCGGTAGTGGCTGCCGGTATGGAGCTGCCCCGTCTGAAACTCCTGCAGGTGCCGGTCCAATACTTCGGAAAAGCGCGGAAACTGATCGCGCATGCCCATATCCTGCACCACTAGCACGGGCTGAGAGTCGGGTACTCCATCGATATAAATGAAGGGGTAGGCGTCGGCCAGGCTGTGGGTCGGCCGGCCACTAAACAGGTAGTAGGGTTCAGGGAAGGATACAATCAGCAAAACGTCGCTCGGGGCCGCCTCGCCTACGGCCCGGGCCGCTACCTCCTCGTAGCCCGGCTGCTGCCACAACCCGCCGTGCCAACTCTTAATACCCCGGTAGCTGGCGTGGGCCTGCACCGGCACCAGCAAGAGCGCGGCGGCGGCTGCGTAAGCTAGCGGTAGGCCTCGGCGCTGCTGCCAGGCGCTTGTCGTCCACTTAACGGTTTGATGCAGGCCAAAACTGGCCGGTATTACCATAAACGGGATTAAGTGCGTCCAGTAGCGTTGCATCTCGGGATTAACCTGATAGTACGTCGCCGCCAGTAACCCGATGGCCAACAGGCAAAAAGTCATCAGGGTGCGCCGCTTTGACCAGCCGGCCGCCACCGTCAGCCCAATTAAAAACGTTAAGCCCATTAGCGGCTCCGTGGCCAAAAACTCCCGGGGGGCCGCCAAAGGGGTGGCAAGCCACCTAAAAACGGTCGGAAAATAAGTTTGCAGCAGCAAATAAGCGCTTAATAGCCACAACAACCCAACAACCCCCTGACCCAAATGCTGGTAGGCCTGGCCGCGCCGCTCTGGCGGCACCAGCCGGCTAGCCAGCAAACCTGCCGCCACCAGAGCTACCATAATGGCGATAAAAGCGGTGCGGCGGGCCGCTTCCGCCGCCAAAGCCGCGCCCAAAGCCGGTACCGGAAACAGCCAGCTAACCGCTAGAGCCAACACAAATACGGCCATGGCGGCGATATTGACTAGGCGCACCCAGGGCTGAGGGCTTTTTTTAACGATCAAGTAGGTGATCGGGATAATGACAACCGCGTACTCATAGCGGGCTAGGATAGCTGCCGCCAGCAGCAGCCCGGTCATAAAATCACCGGGGTCTGCCAGCTGAGCGGGGCGGTGCAGGCGCCGGAACAAGCTCCACAGCAGCAGCAGCATGATTAACACGCCTGTCGTTTCGGTCATGATAAAGCCACCCCAGACCACGTGGCTAAAACTAAGCGCCACCAACAAGGCGGCGCTCAAGCCGGTAGCCCGGGACGCAAAGATGGTTTGCGCTACTAAGTAGGCTGCGGGAATTGCCAGCACCCCGGCCGCCACCGCCACCACATAAGCCGCCGGCAGCCGCTCCCATCCGGCGGCGGTCACTAAATTGATTAGTAGCGAGTACAGCGGCCTGGTCCAGCCAAAAAATCCCGGGTAGACCATCCCCTGCTCGCCGAGCCGGCCAACCACGCTGCCGTGGTTAGCGATGTTGTGGGCCACAATTAGACTTTGATAACTATCGGGATAAAACTTGTAGACCGACAGGTTGGCCAAACGCAGCGCCAAACCGCCAGCCATCAACGTAATTACAGCCAGTCCGGTCACAACCCGAGGATGCCGCAGCTGGTTGATGATTGCCGTCACGCTAACCTTTGTACACCCGTCCACCGCCAAAACCAACCATAAGCGTATACATGCAAAATGCCGGTTTGACGGTAAGCTGTCATAGCGTTAAAATGGTATTAATAATTTTGGGGTAGTTATGAGAGCCAAGACTAAAAAAGCCACTTTTTACTTAAAAGACAACGTCCATCAGGCGCTCAAACTGAAAGCCGCTCTGACCGGCCGCTCGCTGTCCGAGCTGACCAATGAGGCCTTGGAGCAGGCCTCGGCCGAAGACCTGGCTGATATCACCAGCTTAAAAGAGCGCTCCAGCGGCCCCAGCGAAACCTACGAAGCCTTCCTGGCCGGCCTCAAGGCCGATGGCCTCATATAAGCTCATTGTTGACCGGCGGGTACGCAAAAAAGACCTGCCCGATTTGCCTAAACCGGACTTGGCCCGCATTTTGGAGCGTATAGCCGGGCTCAGCCAAGACCCGCGTCCGGCCGGAGCCGAGAAGCTGACCAATCAGCCCGGCTACCGTCTGCGCCAGGGTAGCTACCGCATCCTCTACCTGATTGACGACGCAGCGCAAACCGTCCGGGTGGCCAAAGTGGCCCACCGCCGCGAAGTCTACCGCAAGCAATAGCGCATTAAAGCAAGACGCCCGCTGGCGGTTAACACCTTTGGGTGTCTTGCGCCAACGGGCGGGGCCGGAGCTAGTCCGGCGAAGGGGTGAAGGCCTCAAGCAACCGCTCGGCGACCTGCGGATCAAGCGTCCAGGCGAGGTTGTCGGCCAGCGACCACCAGGCGATGATGTGTTCCGGTGAGTCGGCCACGTCGCTGCCGGTGAACTTCTGGACGAAGTAGGTGGCGTCGTGCGTCAGCGGAAACGGTTGCCGGAACCAGTCGTTGAAGGCCGCCACCAGCTCGCTAAACCGCTCCCAGTGGGCTACAAAGTAGACCGGGCGGGTGGTGTCACCGCGCGTGATCTGGACCTCGTTGACCGACAGCGGCAGCCTTTGCATAAGCCGAAGCGCCGCCCGCTTCAACGCAATCAAATCGTGGGGGAGCTGGTTGTCGATCTTAAACCGACCGTCAAAACTCCCGTGGCTGGGGCCTGTATCCTCCCCAGCCGCTAGCCGGACGACAGCGTAAAAGCGCCGGCCTTCTTTGCGTGATGACATACCCGCCTCCTTGAGGCTCGCTTGTGGATAGAGGTACTTAAGAGACCGCTACATATTATCATAAATTCTTTAAACCGTCAAGAGCCAGCCGGGGCCCCGCCTGGGTTTCGACTCCTTGCAACGCAAAACGCCAATCTCTTTTGAGATTGGCGTTCCGTGGTGACCCCACGGGGAGTCGAACCCCGGTTGGCAGGATGAAAACCTGCTGTCCTAACCGCTAGACGATGGGGCCTCGTCCAAACCAGGCTCCAGCTTTTGAACCGCCAAATTGTACCATTTTTAACATCAACGCCTCAAGCTAAGCGGCAGCTTCAAGCCAGGCCGGCGAAAGCGCTCATCCTTGCTTCGCTGGTCAAGGTCTGGTAAAACCGCTACATGAAGTTGTTAATAGTGATTGGCATCATTGGTTCTTACCTGGCCGGCATGCGGTGGCTAAGCGATGTGGCGGATGTGCGGGTGCGGCAGGTGGGGTCCAGCTACGCCGAGGCGATCGACCACCCGGAGCGTTGGGTCAATTAGCTCATTGTGTCTGTGCTTGATTTCGGCCGAGGCCGCCCACATACTTATCAGTAATGGCTAACGAAAGCCCTTAAAACATGGAACCGTTGATGTTCACTTTAGTCGCTATCATTACCGTGCTGCTCGTTAGTATCCGTCAGGTGAACGAGTACGAGCGGGGGGTGAAGTTTCAGCTGGGTAAGTTTATGCATGTGGTTGCGCCCGGCTGGCGGCTGGTCCTGCCTATTTTTCAGTCGCTGACCAAGATCGACATCCGGGTTAAGGCGGTGGACGTGCCTTTTCAGGAGGCCATCACCAAAGACAACGTCTCGGCCCGCATTAACGCCGTTATTTACTACAAGGTGTCCGACGCCGTCAAGTCGGTGCTGGAGGTCGAGAACTTCCGCTTTGCCGTCAGCCAGCTGGCCCAGACCACCATGCGCAACGTCTGCGGCGAGATGGAGCTGGACGAACTGCTGGCCAACCGCGAAGGGGCGGCCAGGCGCATTAAAGACATAGTCGATGCCGCCACCGACGCCTGGGGCATCAAGGTCGAGAGCGTCGAGCTCAAAGACGTCATCTTGCCCGAGGACATGCAGCGGGTGATCGCCCGCCAGGCCGAGGCCGAGCGTGAACGCCGGGCGGTCATCATCCGGGCCGAGGGCGAGGTGGCCGCCGCCCAAAACCTGGCCAAGGCCGCCGCCACCCTGTCCGGCGCCGACGGCGCGCTGCACCTGCGCACCCTAAACACCATCAACGAACTAAGCTCCGATAAATCCAACACCGTGGTGTTTGCGATTCCGGTCGAAATTCTGGACGCGCTCCGCCGCCCGGGCGGCATCAAGCAGGCTTAGTCTCAGGTTACCGCTGCAGCGTCAGTTCGGGCCGCTCGCCGGTGTTCTTGTACACCGTCACCGCCCCATTCCGGTAAACCAGCTGAAACCCCTCCCCCGGCCCCTGGCCGAAACGCTGGTTTATTTCATCATCGCGTCTGATCACCACCCAGCGCACCGTCGTTTGGGGGCTCTTGAGCGCCTGCGCGTACATGTCGGCGTTGGCGCTACTGACCCACCGCTTAAGGGGAATGTGACTGTAAAACGCCATCGGTTCCACCTTAAACACGTCGGCCAAAATTAAACCCTCGTCGTAGTGGTCGGCCAGCCAGCGGCCGTCGCCGATCTGATCCTGGTAGGTGCGGCGGCCGGCAAAACCGTACAGCGACTCGTTGACCGCCACCACCCGATGGGTCGACAGCTGCAGGGCGTACTCACTTAGCACCAGCGCCGTCACCAGCAGCGCTATGGGCCGGTAGCGGGCCGCCACGGCGGCCGCCATCACCGCCAAAAACGGCAGCAGTATGATGCCGTAGCGGATGTTGTGCCACTGATGGGGCCACAGGTTGGGCACGAAAATGACGCCGTTACCGTTGTACAGGTTAAACACGTAGTAGGGCAGCGAGAACGCCAGCAGCAAAACCCACAACAGGTGGTAGGCGCGGGTTCGAACGATTCGCCAGGTGACGTACCCTGCCCCCAGAACCCCCGTCACCGCCAGTACCCAGTCGCTAATCAGCAAGCTGGCCCAAGCGGTCTGCGCCAGGGCGTTACCCAGGTCGTGGTAGGACGGCAGCAGATCTTGAGCCAGCAGAGAGCGCTGCTGGCTTTTAGCCGAGTACTGTCCGAAAGCAAAGTAAAAGGGATTTTTAAATATCACCCAGTTCCACACCAGCCACAGCCCGGCGCCGAACAGCGCCAGGGTACTAAACACGATGGTGGTGGCCTCGGTCTGCCGGGGGTCGCGGTCGGTCAGGTAGTCGTAGGCGGCCACGGCGGCAATCACCACCAGCGCCAAAAACCAGCCGTCATAGCGGCTAAGCGTCGCCAACAGCAAAAACCCCGCCGCCAGCAGCAGTGGTTTGGTGGCCTTGGTACGGGCCCACTCCATAATGAACCAGACCGTCGCCAGCAGGTTAAACACGAAAAACATCTCGGTTAGCGGCGTCGCCTGCAGGTAGAGCGCGCTGGGATTAAATGCAAACAGCGCGAAAGCCACCAGCCCGGCCCGGCGGCCGGCCAGCCGCTCGGCGATCTTGTAAACCAGCACGGCCGAGCCGACAAAGGCCGCAGCCGAGACGGCGCTGCCGGCTAGCCCGCTGTGCCACAACCAGTCTACCCACACCAGCGGCAGCATCAAGAGATGGTTAATGGGCAGCCAGACGTACCCCAGTTGGGTAAAGCCGGGGGTGAGGCTGTCGAAAAAGCGGCGGGACAGGCCTAAGTGGGCGATGACGTCGCCGTTCGCCACCACCAGATCGTGCCGATAGCTGTAGACGATGGCGGCCAGGCTGAGCGCCGCCGCTATGGCCGCCAGGGCGATCTCGCGGCCATAGCGGCCAACCCGCCAACGTTTCATCACGCGTTCACCTCTTCGGCCAGCCGGGCCGGCTCGTCCGCCGGCACCAGGCGCGGCGCGGGCGCGGGCGCGGCCGCAGGCAGGTGAGAGCCGTGACCGGTTTTTTCCCAATGATGAGGGCGGGTGATCATCTGCAGGCAGGCCCTGGTTGAGGCGACCGCCAGCAGCACCCAGTATACCGGCACCAACAAACAGTACTTGACCAGGTAGTAGCGCTGCTGGCGGAAAACTTCGGCCAGCGTCAGGTAGGTAAAAATTAAGTTGCCCAGAACAAAACTGACCATCGCCACATACAGCACCGCCCGGGGAAACAGCGCCTGGATAAAGGGCGGCTGCCACAACAGCCAAGCACCCAGCAGCAGCCAGTTCACCAGGTTAGCCAGGTTGATCGCCACCGTCCCCGGCACCGTCATCAAAAAGCCGATAAAGTGTCTCCAGCCCCCGATCTGGCGGCGCAACAGCTGCGGCTGACGCAGATGTACCAGTGAGGTCTGCACAAACCCCTTCATCCAGCGCGAGCGCTGGCGCAACCACGCGCCGATGGTACCGGTGGCCTCCTCCAGGCTGGTGGAAGCCAGCATGCCGGTACGGTAGCCCAGCCGCCGCAGGCGCAACCCGACGTCGCAGTCTTCGGTCACATTGTAGGGGTCCCAGGCGCCAATCCGGGCCAGCGCCGAGCGCCGAAAGTGGGTACTGTGGCCCGATAGCGGCAGCGGCACCCCCAGCCGCTGCAGCCCCGGCAAAAACACCCCGTAGTAAAAAGCAAACTCAGCGTTAAACAGTTTGGTAATGAGGCTTTGGCGGGCGTTGTAGTGGTCGAGCCTGGTTTGCAGGCAGGCGATGTGGGGGTGTTGGCGGAAGGCCAGCACCGCTTTCTTCAACTGGTCGGGGTCGGGCACGATCTCGGCGTCGTAAATCACCAGATACTCGCCGCGCGTCTGGGGAAAAGCCACATTTAAGGCCTTTGGCTTGGTCTTGGGCCCGGTATCCGGCAAGATTAGGGAGCGGAAGTGGCGGGGCGGATCGGCCAGCGCGATGGCTTGGCGGGTGGGGCGGTCGGACTCTTCCAGGGTGATAATGATGTCAAGCTTGTCCGGCGGGTAGTCGATGTCGGTCATGGCCGAGATGATCTGCGGGATGACGGCGGCCTCATCTTTTAAGGGAATTAAGATGGAGTAAACCGGCAGTTCGGCCGGATCCAGAGCGGCCAGTTCATCGCGGGTAAAGTCCAGCGGCCGGTCCTGAAAGGAGTAGCAGATCACCCACAGCTTAAAGCCCATCAAGCTAAAATAAAACCCGGCCACCAGCCCCGACAGCGTCACGCTGGCGGGTACCTGCCCGAAAACATTAGCCAACAGCACGACCTCGGCGGTAACCAAGCCGGCCAACAAGGCTTTTAAGAAGGTTGAGGGGTAGAGCTGGCGCTTGGCGCTGTAGTGTTCCGGCAAAAACAAGTAGTCGGTGCGATTACCAAAGTCGACCGGCAGCTCGTCCGCCGGCGGCGCGGCCCTGCGGGCGAACCAACTCTTTAACATGACCCGCTTTCCACGCTTTACCTTTGCTCCAGTACCGCTGCCGCGTCGCCGCCGTTTTCGTAGTACTCCAGCCGCAGCGTGTGCGTCCCCTCCGACAAGCTGACGGTGGGCGTGTAGTTCCTGGACGGATGGTCGGTCCAGTCATCCACCAGCAGCTGATCATCGATCCAGAAGCGTACGCCGTCATCGCTCCACAGGCTAAACGTATAACTGCCGGCGGCAAAGGTTTGACTTTTGGTCCAGCGCACCGAAAACCGGTCGGCCGGCAGGGCCGGATCGGGCGAGCCGGTGCCCCAGTTGAAGTTGATGGCCGGGTCGGTGCGGGTCAGCTTGGGCGCCCCGGACAGCGTTTGGTTGTCGAAGTACTCGCCCCTAAAACCGGCCGGGGCGGGGGCCGGCCCGAAACCAAACTCGGCCACCGCCCCCCCGCCGTTCTCGTAGTACTCCAGCTTGATTTGATGGCTGCCGGCGCTCAAGCGGCGGCTGGCCCGGTAGGTGGCCGGCGGCTGATCCAGCCACTTGTCAATCACCAGCGCCCCGTCCAGATACAGCCGGACGCCGTCGTCGGCCGTCACCGTAAACTCGTAATCCCCGGCGGCGAACTCCTGCTCCTTGGTCCAGCGGGCCGAGAAGCGGTCGGCCGGGATGGCCGGGTCGGGCGAGCCGCTGCCCCAGTTAAAGTTGATGGCCGGGTCGGTGCGGGTCAGCTTGGGCTCGCCGGACAGCGTTTGGTTGTCGAAGTACTGGGCGCTGTAGCCGTCGGCCGGCGGCGGGGATGGGGGCGGCGTCAGCGCGGCCGTCGTTGGCTCCCACTCCAGCTCGGCCACCGCATCACCGCCGTTCTCGTAGTACTCCATCACAATGACGTGATCACCGGCCGCGAGCTCAACCACCGCGTCGGTGGCGGTGACCATCTGGTCGCGCCACCGGTCGATCACCGGCTGGCCGTCAAGCCACAGCCGCACGCCGTCGTCGGTGGCGGCGCTCAAGCGGTAACGTCCGGCCGGGAAGAACTGCGTCTTGCGCCAACGGGCCGAGAAGTGGTCGGCCGGGACGGCCGGATCGGGCGAGCCGGTGCCCCAGTTAAAGTTAACCTGGTTGTCCAGACGCTCCAGAACGGGTGCGCCGGACAGGGTCTGATTACTAAAGTACTCGGCGCTAAAGGGCGCAGTGGCCGCAAAGTGTGCCACCGCCACGGTGCCGCTATCCCCGATCGTGACGGTGTGCAGCGCCGCGCCGCCGTCGCTCCAGCGCTCAAAGCCGTAAACCTGTCCGCCCGCCTCCTGAACCATCGGTACCGATAGTTCGCGCTGGAAGCCAACCACGCTGTCTAAACTAACGGGCGCGGTGACCGGCACGCCGTCCAGCATCATCTGCAGCCCGGGCGGCGAGGTGTCCAGTGACAGCTTGGCCTTGCGCGGATAAAGGTTGACCGATTTGGTGGTGGACAGACCGTTGGTGTCGCTGGCGGTCACCTTGATCTCGTACCAGACCTCGGCCGAGGCCTCGCCGCTGTTGGGAACGGTAAAGGAGCCGGTGCGGCCGATCAGGTCGTCGATAAACGGGTGTAGGTGGGTTTGGTGGTGGAAGATGACGTCGGTTGAGATAGCGGCGTCGTTAAGGTCAAAACCGGCGCCGTCGGTAGCGCTGGCGGTGTAGTTGATGGCATCACCCGCCCGGTAGAGCGACCCATCGGCCGGCGAGCCGATGGTGAGGCTGGGCGGGGTGCCGACCTGAATAACGAGCGGGGTGGCCTGAGCCTCGTTAGTGCCGTCAGAGACGGTCAGCTGGACGGTGTAGCTGCCTTTGGCGGTGTAGGTTTTAGTCGGGTTAGCCTCGGCCGAGGTGCTGCCGTCGCCGAACTCCCAGCGGTACGACAGCGGGGTGCCGTCGGGGTCAAAACTGCCGCTGGAAGAAAACTTTACCTCCAGCGGCTCCACGCCCTTGGTGACATTAGCGCTGGCGTTGGCGGTCGGCACCTGATTGCCGGTGGCGTAAGTGATGCGGTAGAGCCGCCCGGGATAGTAGGTCAAATAGTACATTGAGCCGTCCGGGGCCACCTTCATATCCACCACGCTGCCGGCGTTGAGGTCGAAATCGGCCACACCGGTGGCCTGGCCGGCCTCGTTCAAACTTAAGCGTTTAATAAACCCCTTGGCATAATCACCAAAAAACAGGCTGCCGCGGTATTCGGGCGGAAACAGGCTGCCGCGGTAAACCGGCCCCCCGGTCACGGAAGCGCTCTCGCCGTTGTGCGGGTAAGCATGAATCGGGTTGGTCATAGAGGGGTCGTCGCAAACCCCCTCGCAGGCTGGCCAGCCGTAGTTGTCGCCCCTGGTGATCAAGTTAACCTCTTCCCAGGTGTAGTCGCCGACGTCGCCGCCATACAGGCGGCCGGACACCGCATCAAACTGAAACCGCCAAGGGTTCCTAAACCCGTACGCCCAAATCTCCGGCAGTTTGCCGGGCTGGCCGACCAGCGGGTTGTCGGACGGGACGGAGCCGTCTTTGTTGATGCGCAAAATTTTGCCGTGCGGGTTGCTCAGGTCCTGGGCGTTGGGCGGGTAGCCATTGTCCCCTACCGCCAGATACATCTTGCCGTCGGGGCCGAAACCGATGGTGCCGCCGACGTGCAGCAGCTCGGAGGGGGACTTGGTCTCATACAGTACCAGCGGGCCATCGGTGCCGACGTCGCCGGAGGCGTCAAACCGCACCACCCGGTTGAGCAGATCGGTACCGGTGTAGTAAAAGTAAACCCAGTGGTTGGCGCTAAAGTCGGGATCAAAGGCGATGCCGATCAGCCCGCGGTCGCCGGTAGCGGTCGACGGCAGCTCGGCAAACGGCGTCGGCAGAAGCTGACCGTTTTTATAAACTTTGATCTGACCGGCCCGCTCGAGTACGAAGATGCGGCCGTCCGGAGCAATCTCAAAAGCGCTGGGGCCATCCAGCCCGCTGCCGATCACCTGGGTGGTCTGGAAGTCGGCCGGAGGCGCGGCCACGGCCGGCCGCGCCAGGGCGGCCAAGCCCAGCAGCAGCAGGAACATATTCAGCCAAAGGAGGGTTCTGCGCATAAACTTGCCTGCTTACAACCTTAACCGGCACCAGCGTGCCGCTCCACCCTCCGGATTGACCAAATTTAAACGTGTCTGAGCTGGCAAGTCAAGGTTAACCGCAATAGGCTCCCCCGCTTTACAGATAAGCGGCAGCATTTATACTGTAAATATGACGGTTGTGGTTAATAATCTGCCCGGCGGGGCGGCGGAGTTGGCGCAAACGCCGCCGGCCGGTGCCAGCGGCGGGTTTGACCGCCGCCGCTTCCGACCCTCTAAAACGGTGGCGGTGCTGGCGCACTGCAGCCGGCTGGCGGATGCCCTCAAGCTGGCCCGCCCGCGGCCGTCCCATCGGCCGCTGGCCGCCGGCCTCATCGTCGTCTTTAGCCTCAGCCTGGCCGGCTTAATTAAAACCCTGCCGCCGAGCGCCCCGGCAGCGTCCGAACCCGCCGCGGCCGTGGCCGGTCGCCAGGACGTTGCCCCGCAGCTGATAGACCTCGAAGCTCAAGTAGACGCCCTCATGCAAACGCAGGCCGGCTTGGGCGTCCGCGTGGTAGAACCGCCCGCGGCCGCGGCCCGGCTAAGGGCCATCCGGCTGATCGCCGCCGCCGGGGATGCGGCCGCCGCCCAGAGCGAACTGGCCGCGCTCCGCCGCGACCTAGCCGGCTGGCAGGCCGCCACCACAGCCGCCGCCAGCCAGCAGGCGGCCGCCCGCCACCACCGGGTGCTGGCTCCGGCCAGCGGCAGCTACGGCCCCGTCACGGCGCCCATCTTGATGTACCACTACCCACCCGCTGACTTCGAGAACCAGCTCAAAACCCTAACCGCCAAGGGCTACAGCGCCATCGACCTTGACCAGCTGACGCTCGCCCTCAAGTACGGCTCCCCGCTGCCGCCGAAGCCGGTTATCATCACCTTCGACGACGGCTTCAGCAACCAAATGCTGGCGTTTGACCTGTTAGTGAAGTACCAAATGAAGGCCACCTTTTACATCGTCACCGGCGGGGCGGCCAGCCGTTACTGCATCGGCGCCAACCGCCAGCCGGGCCGTCCCTGCGGCGACGCCTACTTAAACTGGGACGAGATCCGCCGGCTGGACGCCAGCGGCCTGGTCACCATCGGCGCCCACACCGTTGACCACCTGGCGCTAGTGTCGCAGACCCCGGCCGGGCGCCAACACCAAATCGCCGGCTCCAAAGCCGAGATCGAGGCGCGGCTGGGCCACCCCATCCGCCACTTCGCCTACCCGGGCGGCAGCTTTAACGCCGAGGTGGCGGCGGCGGTGCAGGCGGCGGGGTTTGCGACCGCCACCACCACCCGCCCGGGGATGGCCCACCCGGCGGGGAAGCTCTACGAGCTGCAGCGGGTGCGCAGCGCTTACACGCTGCCGTAACGCCCCGTGGCGTTACCTCCCGAGATCCCTCTTAGCCCCTGCCCTGCCGCAGCGGTCCCTACCTCTACCTCTCCTGATCCTCCCGTCTACCTCCGCCTCTTTCCGTTACTTTTTGTCAGCAAAAAGTAACCAAAAACTGCCAAGCCGGCTCATCAGCTAGAAACACCTCCAGCTACCGTTAAAGCTGTAGGCCTGCGGAACTCGCTCCGATTTCATCGGGGCTCAAACAGTCCTCGGCCGGTTTTATAAATTCATGGATGAGCTTAACGCCAGCTTCCGGCTTTCTGGCTGCTGGCAAGGCTTGGGGTTGGTTAGGGCGGTCAGGGATAGGAAAAGGACTCCCCCGATCTACGATCTACTAATCCCGAACCCCGAATCCCTTCTTACCATCCCCGAGTATTGGAGCTAACCCCAAACAGCCAGACCGCCAGCGGCGGATAAAGCC
>JAHWKN010000012.1 GCA_019347875.1 Candidatus Parcubacteria bacterium | reverse complement strand
TCAGCTTAACGGTAGCTGGAGGTGTTTCTAGCTGATGAGCCGGCTTGGCAGTTTTTGGTTACTTTTTGCTGACAAAAAGTAACGAGAGAGGCGGAGGTAGAGAGGAGGATCAGAAGGGATTACGGTAGGGACCGCTGCGAAGAGGGGTTAGAAGCGATGAGTTGCTCTGCAGGTTGCTCTATGTTGCTCTATATAGTAGAGGCGGCCTCGTCACGGGCGGCGGTACACGCCTCGCGGAACCGCGGCTCCACCGCCTCGCACAGCTGGCTGGCCTTAACGGTGTTGCGGTCGTTAAAAACGGCGTTTTTAACCGCCCCCACGTAGCAGTTAGCTTGCAGATCGCGGCGGCCCAGACGGCACAGCTCGGTTACCTTGGCCGGGTCCAGCAGCGAGTTGCCGCTGATGTCGCGGCCCATGCTGGCGTAGCAAGTGCGCACAAAGTCGGCCTCGACGCCGTCGCAGATACCAAAGGCCTTGGTGTAATCGTACTGAACCACCTTTAAAATGTTCGACGTCACCATCAGGTAGCAGGGCGGTTTATAGCGGGCTGTGACGGCGTTACAGGGGTAAACCGGGTCGTCGGCTTTGAGGTTGACCGACTTGTGAATCTTTTGGTCGACCACGATGTTTTGCATAAAAACCCCGCTGTAGCACGACTGCTGTTCCCAGTCCGGCCCGATGGCGTCGCAGAAGGGCAGGGCTTTAAAGACGTCGTTGTCAAAGCGGATGGTGACACCGTGGCCTAACCCATGCAGGCAGTTGTAGTAATCGAATGAGTACGGTTTGGCGGCATCGGGCTGGCAGATCGTGGGCATCATGCTGATGAGTTTGGCGTCGTCAAACGTCGACATGTAACTTTCCATCACCCCATGGTAGTAGCCGCTCCAGCACAGCTCGCTGGCGTATTTAGCGGCCTCTGTTACGCTGCCGTAGCGCTCGTAAGCGGCCCGCCCGATCTCGTGAATCAACGGGTGGCACTGGGCCAGTACATAAGCGTCGGCTTGGCTTAGTGCGTCCAGACGGGCCAAAGCCCGGTCCGCGCCGGCTTGCTTAACCATGCCGACAAAATGGTTGGTGTAGCAATCGTAGCGGTTATCTTCGCTGTTTTGGGCGCAGGGGTCCGCCGCCGTTGCCGCCGGTTGCCAGGGGAGGCTGGCGGGCCGGTAGCGGGCAACCGCGTAGCCCACTCCGGCCAGTATCAGGGCACCGGCCACCATTACGCCCAAGCGGTACTTTTTCGGCACTTTCGGCAGTTGCACTAATGCTTTCATAACCGCATTATAATGCATTGCGGCTAGGGCCGGAACCGCGCTGGGGGCAGCCGCTATGGAGCTTTGGCAGTATCTGCCCGGGGCATAGGCTCATACTCCTTGCCTGGTTGTGCTAACGGGCAGGTTAGTAGTATGATAAAAACTCCCAAAAGAGGACCGGTCCGAACGGTTCGCAAGGAGGTGAGACTAATCACCAGCCAGCAGGGGCAAGCAATCGGTTTTTGCAGCTGCGGCTGCGGCGGCACTCTTTACGAGCGGATTTACACCTACGACTATCGTCGAGGCGGTCCCATAGTGAGGCGGCCAACGCGGCTGCCCGGACACGGGCCCAGCCAGTCGGAGTGGAGGCAGCGCCGGGATATGGTACCGGCGGAGCCCATCATAAACCTGCTGGAAGGGTTCAAGCAGGAACATAACCTGACCTGGAAACAGGTTTCCGATATCGTGGGGATTTATTATCCCGCCTCCAGGCTCCGCCGCCACCGGTTTTTAGCTAAAACCCGGGCGGAGCAAATGCTGCGAGCAATGCGTAGTTACCGCTTGCAGCAAAGTTAGAGGGTGGGACGGGCCGCGCAGGTTCGTCCCACCCCTGGTCTATGGCAAGGGGAGCAGGCTGGTATGTTGAAGAACAAGCTAAAATTTGCTAGTATGGGACAGTTCTGTTCGCAAGGGTGAACCAAACAAGTCCGGCGGTTACCGGATGTTTGGACGCGGGCTCGTGGTGTAGAGGCCTAACATGCCTCCCTGTCACGGAGGAGATCGCCGGTTCGAATCCGGTCGAGCCCGCCATTGAAAACACCTCACCACCCCGGTGGGGCTTTTTCAATGGGTGTGCGTTTCGCACACGATTCGAGACGGCGATCTCCTGCCGGTTCGTCTAGCGCGAACGAAGTGATCGCGCAGAAGGCGAAGCCGCTATCCGGTCGAGCCCGCCAAGAAATGCCGATCACATTGTGGTCGGCATTTCTTGATGTTCCGATTGAATCCGAACCGGGTTAGCCCGTAGGGCCCGGTTCGGCGGAGTGCGAACACGCGCAGAAGCTTGCTTCGAGCATGTGAGCACGGAGAAGGCTCCAGCAGCTGCCGGAGCCGCTATCCGGTTATAACCCTGAGCTTGTCGAGGGGTCGAGCCCGCCATTCGACTCGCTTCGCTCGCTCATGGCTATAGGTTGATCCCTAAACCAACTAGATAAAACGAGCAGTCCCTTCGGTATTTGCCAGTAATTCTGTTAAGGTTGCAAGAATTAAGCTAAGTGTTAATATATGCTCTGCAACTTAACATCTTTCACGAGCGGAAAGGGATAGCCGGTTATGAGCATACAAATCCGTCTGCTGGATGACATTGATGGATCTGATGCAGATGAAATAGTCTACTTCGGCCTCAATGGCGAGTACTACGAAATTGACTTGTCAAAAGCTAACGCGACGCTGTTGAGAGAAGTACTAGCACCATTCGTTGCAGCGGCACGACCTCTACCGGCACCAACGAAGCAAGTAAAAGCGTGGCGGCACTGCAGAGCTGCTTCCATGCACCAGGGTGGCGGCAGCGGGGTCGAGAGATTTTTGACAGCCGTACTGGGCGGGCCCCCTGCGCCTGAACTGGTAGCGCGATACGAGAACCCTAAAGAGTTGATGCAAGCGCTAGACTCGATGGGTGAGCAAGGTGCACGTATTATTAAAATGCGCTTTGGATTGTTCGGCGAGCAAGCGTTGACTCTCAAGCAGGTAGCGGAGAGGCTGGGAATAGGACGGGAAGCTGTTCGCCACATCGAGGCTCGGGCAATGGCCGTATTCCGCCACCATGGGCTCAGGCAGGCCCAGAGTAGCGACGACGCAACAGACCTGATCGAAAGCCTGGGCTTTTCAGAAAGGCTACTAAATTGCCTAAAGAGAGCTCAAATTGACCGAGTCGCTAAACTGCTCACAAAGACCGAAGATGATCTGCTTGCAATAACAGGCTTCGGCTACAATGCTCTTGAAGAAGTTGTTGCGAAGCTGCAAGACCGAGGGCTGACTCTGAGGGCAGGCGGAAGTGCGTCGCCAGAACAGAAGGTACTATCAGCAATGCGTACACTTGGTCAGGGAGGTATGATGGCCGAGGTAGCTGCTCGCGCCGATCTTACTATCCCCGAAGTCGTACAGGCCCTGAATGCTCTGTTGAAATCAAAGAGCATTCCGCGTGTTGGGTCAGTTGAGGTGGTATTCGGGCAAGAGCTTACATGGGAGCTGGTTACATAAGCAGCAACTCGCTTCGGAGAAAGTGTCGGAGCGGCCCATAGCCCTTTATGCTCGGCGTCCTGCCAGTATGGAGGGCGCTTTGCATATAAGACTAAATTAGTCCGCCATTCGACTCGCTGCGCTCGCTCGTGGCCTAGAAGTCATGCTTGCAATTATTAGTGACGATTGTACAATTCACCTGACCATTCTCTTGAGAGAAAGTTGTACCTATGCCGCAAGCGACCGACGATGAAACCCGAAGGAGAGCTGTCCGACAGAGCTGGGATAACTTCATGGATGATCCTGCCATGCGGCGAGAGCTCGACGCCGGACGGGATGAACTCGAGTGGTTCATCGCCCATCCCTGCTCAACGGATGGACCCGAGGAGGTCAGTGGTGTTGACTCCAAAGCAGACTGATGAAGAGATCTCTGTGGTCGACTCGAAGCTCAACGGAACCGCCACGGTTGCGACATGCGATGGTATCTATCGATGCGCCAACGCCGAGCACAGAGCGGAGGAGATCTTCCTCGCCGGCGACACCTTCACTCAGTGCGAATGCGGAAGCGAGTGGGAGCGCTGGGTGTCGGACAACGTGAATGAAACCCACCCGACTTACCTCTGGGTTGAAAAGCCGGGACTGAGGTGGGGCATCTATCTGGCCGAAGCTCCGGTGGTCGACCAAGTGATCAACATCAAGCAGGATCCGAACCCGATGACCTATGAGCCTTACGTTGGCTCCTACCGCATCATCTCTGTTCAGCAGGGTGGGCGATTCATGGCCATCCAGGTGGCTCGCATCGGAGAAATCGATCCGGCGAAGCCACTTCACGACTTGGTACTCACCTCTATCTGAGCTGAGTAGTCTTCTGAGCCGTTCAGTAGCGCGCAAGACCGCCCGCTGGGCGGCTCTTGTGCTTTTATCCGACCTGAATAGTTCGAAAATTGTTAATAAGCTACCGCCATTGATTTATTATTGGCTTTGCCAAACCTCTTTGCTTGCTTACCTTCAAGCGAACCATTACTGCTCATGCTTGCAGTAAGTAACAACACGTAGTATAGTTATCAATTCTTTTCGAATGCGAATGCTGGTGCGCTTCATCAGCCGGACCAAGGAGTGAGTGTGATAATAGAGGAAGGCACCTATAGGCTGTCAGGCATACGTGCCGGAGATATGTTCGAAGGCATGGGCGTTGGGGATACGCAAGTTACGGCGGTCAGGTACAGTCGGCCGTACTGTCTGATACTTCTTGCAGATGGACGGCTGGGTCATGCTTCCAGGGGACAGATATTGCGACACGGTGTAGGTAGCGATTTCGACACTGCCCGAGGCTTCTGGGATTGGCAGCCTACCTACACGGCCGAAGAAGCCGAGCGGCTTCCTATCGGCTGGGGATTGCGGGCTGAAATGCTTTCAAGCGAGGTTCGTCAACTATTCGCCGAGTTGCCGGATGCTTGTGAGTGCGGCAGCACATCGTTCCGCTATTGGCCGAGCTACCACTACCATTTTAACGTCTCAGGCCCGGCCGCCGGAGACAGCGAGATAATGCCGGGCGTGTGGCTGTGTGCTGCCTGCGCCTGGTTCCAGCGGCGCCAGACCTACCCTTCCATCCAGTGTTATCCGCGCATCAAGACGGCACCCAACCTCGTTGACATATCCCAATCGGTCAAGCCCCCGGGGCTCCTTCATCGTTTTCGCATGTTCAGGCATAGAGCGCGTCAGCGGTAGTCGATCGATGCCCGCATCATGCGCCACGAATGGCGTTGCGGCGAACATGAGGGCCTCCTGCGGGATGGTTCGTCGAAAAAGATGCCACGTTCTTTCGCCCTTCATGCATGGCGCCCTGCCAGTATGGAGGGCGCTTTGCATTTTATAAGACTAAATTAGTTCGAAAATCGTTAATAAGCTCCCGCCCCCGCTACATAGACTTATCGCAAAAGTCGTGATATAATATCAGATTCCATCTTCAAGGAGGCCGAGGTGATAAAGGCAGTCGTTTTCGATTGGCACGAAGTGTTGACGAATACTCCCTACCACGCCTGGCTCGACAGCTTGGACGTGGATGTACAGAGGCGTAAGCAGTTGGTCGACGTCGTTGGACGCGTCGACCTAGGACAGATCACATTAGAGCAGCTTTGGGAGGCTGCAGGGAAGATTATCGACACGACACCGGCGTTTTTTCGAGATGGGGTGTTCAGCAAGCTGGAAGTCAACGCCGAGCTCCTTGACCTCATTCGCAGGTCGCTGGCTGAACGCTACGCCATTGGCATCTGCTCAAACATCTCCGGTGAATTCCTCTCGATCGTCCTAAGAAGCGAATGGTTCGAAGGCCTGCATTTCAACGCAATTACCGCAAGCTCGACCCTGGGAGTTCTCAAGCCAGATGCGAGCGTTTACAGAGACACTCTCGAGCAGCTGAAGTGTATGCCGACTGAAGCCATCTTCATCGATGATTCAGAGCGCAACGTCATCGGGGCCCGCGCCATCGGTATGCCCAGTATCGTGTTTCGCGGCAATGAGCAGCTGGTGAGCGATCTCAAGATGCTGGACCTCATATAGGCCTTTTAGACTGCAGCCGGTGGTCGGCCGTCGGACATACTTTCGCTCAAGCGAGTGAAGGAGTTGCTCCGGCGGCTTCTTTGCGTCTGGGTGTAATGAAAAAAGTTCTAACTTCATATGCTACGGCCCCCAGTGAAAACGCCTCACCATTGCTAAACCCGACGTCAACCAACCATCTACAAAAGCGGCCGCGTGAGCCGGATTAGATTTTAGATCATTTGTTAATGATCAAACGCGGCCGGTTGGGTAAGCTGGGTACTTGGTGCGGCGGCAATGGGCAAAACCGGTTCATCGACAGCGATACACCACCCACGGAAACCTACAACAAGGAGGTTTTATGAGGCGAGCCAGAAGCTACGCACTCTTCACCGTCATCAGTTCGCTGATCAACACCATCATGCTGGCAGTGACCAGCACCATCCTGTTCAGGCTGTTCACCCGCCTCAAGGACAACCTGCCCCCGCAGACGCGCGAGCGCTCTCAGCGGTCGGGCAGCCAGGACGAGACCACCCAGGAGCTCTGGGGCCGTGTTGACAGCCTGGAGGAGGACTCCCGAGAGCTGAAGCGGGACATCCGAGAGTTCCAAGAGAGGATCTACTCTCAGGGCGAGTCCGGCATGAGCAGCTCCTGGTCTACGAGGCGCGAGACCGAGCGCGAGACGGAGCCATTCCAGGCCACCGACGACCAGCGCCAGAAGCAGAGGGTTCCCTCCGGCGCCACCCCCAGCTCCAGCAGCCACTAACCGTCGTTGCCGCACCACACCGCCCTGCGTCCAGCCTGTTTTGGGCTGACGCAGGGCGGTTGCCCATTTAATATGCGTTGTCTTACAAAGGTTCCTACCGGCCCTCCCTGGTTAGAGAGGACCGGTAGTGAACATAAGCAGTGGTTCCATTGGCCGCGTTGGCGACGGTTGCGGCTTCGCCCGTGACGGGTTATGGGCCGTTAGCGGAGATGGTGGCCAAGCGGGCCTTGCCGGTTCGGGTCCGTCTGGGCCCTCTTTGCCATGCCGCCAACTGCTGGACGGAAGGCCGGCTCTGGTCGTTGACCAGGGTGTCGCTGTAAGCCACCGCCGCGGCAACGTCGGTCAAGGCGGCCTGGCAGTTGTTGACCCAGCCGCAGCTCCAGCACTTGATCACCAGATGATCGCGCTCGGGGTGATCCTGGTACAGCTGAACCTGCACGCCCCCATTGCGGAGAGCTTGGTCAAGACTCAGCTCGGTGTTGCAGTCGTAACAGTTCCAGGTTACCACTTTCACTTTGGTCTCACCTCATCTTGTCGTAGGTACGCTTATGTCAGCTTTAGCATATCGCTATGCAACCATAAGCGCAATAACTATTTCCGTTACTGAATGCCCGTCCTTTGCCTAACGCGGGGAGTGGGGGACTTGTTGCTGAGCGTTCGTTAAGGAGCGGAGGATTTGACGCTTTGGGCACTTTATTGTAACTTAACAGAAGACGTAAGCTAGTACCTTGACCAAGCGAGAGTTAGGAGATTAGCGTGAGTAGCGGTAACGGATCCGGTGGCGCCTTCGGCACGTTCGTCGGCATGGGTTTGCTGTATTGGATGGCGGTAGCCATGCTAGGGATGGCTGCTTTTGTGGTGCTCGGTGTGCTGCTGGTCATCGCAGTCGGCGCCGCCTTGCTTTACGGGGTGCTCGTTTACCTGGGGGCGGCAGGTGATGCTGTTGCCAGCGGCGATAGGGATGAAATCGCTCGGCTTGTAGTCGCCCCCATGGCGATCCTTTTGGGAGTTCTTGTCGGGCTTTTTCTCATTGAGGTAGTCGGTGTAATCGACACAGGACTGGTCTACTACTACATCGAAAACCCTTGGGCAGCGATGGGATTCGTCAAGGGCTTCCTGTTGGTGCTTTGCGCCGTGACGATGTCCGGCGGATACATCGTCGCAGGTTACTTCTCCTACTCTAGGGAAGACGCCTTCTTGCCCGGTCTGCTTTGGTTTTACTGGGGGTTCTCCTGGTCAATCGGTTTTGGATGGGATGGTTTTGGGTATCTCGTAAACGACACCGTCCGATCCCTACCCTTCTGAGGCCCAGCACGCAGCAACACCGCCCTCGACGAGAGTCTCTGACTGCTTGTCGGGGGCTTTCGTTGTTTGAGGCGCTATCCCGCCAGTAAAGCTTGTCCGACGGCTCCCGGCTGGCACCTGAGTGTAAAAGAGGACGTCGTTGGCTTGACAATCAAGACCAGTGCTTATATGCTGTGGCGGCACTCGTACCTCAAATAGGAAAGAGAGCTGACATGAACCGTCGTTGGTGTTTACCGCTCGTCCTGGCAATCATCCTCTCTGCCTGCAGCGAGAGCAGGGGATCGGGATCTAGTGCTGCTCCTTCAAAGCCTCGCCTGCAATCGTTCTACAGTTCCCGGGGATTTAGCATTACCTTCACGCCGTTGTTGCGATACGATGTCGAATCGGACATCGCCAAGGTGGCGCAGGATAGGTGCGGTTCACCCGACATATCCATTCAGCAGCGGCTGGTCTACTCCTGCCCCGACGGGCTTTACACCGCACCAGCCGGGGAGGGGGATAGCGACGCCGTCAAGCTGCCCGGCACCGAAGCTGCGGATGGTCTCCCTGTCTGGTCGCCCGACGGCAGATTCATCGCCTGGAGCAGAGGCGGGGCCGACCCCGATTCGCCGCAATCAATCTGGCTGGCACGAGCTGACGGGTCCGACGCACGTCAACTACTGCCGCCGGGTCCAAACGAGCGACTCTTCTGGGGCGCCGAGAACCGTCTCTATGTCAGCCAAAGGATCGAGGCGGATGCAGGAGAAGCCTCGATCTTAGTGCTCGACACAGAGGGAAGGGTTCATCCTCCCCCGAATACCGACGTCCTGGGTGACGCCTACACTGCGGTGCTTTCCCCGGATCAAAGGCGCATAGCTTACCTTATGCCGGGAGAAGAACTGGGCAGCCGCGAAGTATACGTCGCTGACGCCGACTTCAGCGAACCGCGGCGGCTGGATGTGCAGCTTGAAGGTTTCGACGTGGAATGGGCCGGCGATAGCGGCGGCCTTTACTTCTATAGCAGCGATAAGAACGGCTGGTTGTTCCTCAACCACACCGACCTTGCCAGCGGCCGACAGACCCCCGTTTACCAGCGTCGTCCTAACTTTGCACTTGATGCCAACGCGCCGCTGGAAGTAGTCGAGTCACCGTAATCCGAGAGCACGCTTTCGGATGCCATTTTGAAGCGCCCTTTCGGGGGCGCTTCATCCTTTTAACACCCTCGACCTATTTCTGCCGGCTCGCGTACTATGCGTCGAGTTGTTATACTCTTAAGCTTGCAAACAGAGCGCCAAAATGGCAAGCTCTCCTTGCGCTGCAGCAGCCCCGGCTCCTTGAGAGAAAGTTGAGACAGATGCAGTTCTTGCGTACATTGCGCCTTTGGTTTATCGACCAACGAGAAATGCTGCTTCGGGCGATGGTGCGCGAGCCGGACTGGTGGTGGAGTGGATCAGAGCTCGCTCGGGCCGCCGGCGTACCTTCCGGCAGTATTTATCCATCGCTTGAACGCCTGGAGGCAGATGGCCTGGTGATGGGACGTTTCAGGGAGTCCAGTTCTCCCGGACCGCGCCGTCGGTTTTACCGTTTGACGTCAGCCGGCAAAGAGGCGGCACTGGAGGCGTAAGACGCCCCTCATAGAGTTACCGAGTGTAAATCTCTTATTGGCGCGTCTCAACCTCAGGCAAAGGAGGCGTAATGGCTGATAGTGCCGAGCAAGCCAAGCGAATCGCGGAAATGGGCAAAGAGCTGGACTACGAGCAGGAGGCGTTGGATGCAATTCAACGCTCATGGGAACTCGACGACAAGGAGTGTATGGCATTAGCTCTTGCCGATGCTCAAGTTTGGGCTACGCTCCACTTGGCTCGTGTCACAGCAGCAGCCGAACGAACGTAGTCAGTTTCAGTGAGGAGGCGTGGCAGCACCGGGCTGTCACGCCTAAACGGCCCAGGAGGCGAAAGTTTCCTGGGCTGCTTTCATTTACAGGTATAATTTAGGGCAAAGGAGTTAAGTAATTATGGAGCTAAAAGATTTTATCGTCAGAACCGTCGCCGATATTCACGGTGCGATTGATGACATAAAAAAGGAAACGGGTAAAAACTACAAGCTTGGCAATCTTATAAAGGACAGTACGCGCATCAGGGATAGCGGCGGCAAAGTTCAGTTTGACGTTGCAGTTGTTCAATCCAAAAATACAGAGGGCGGTGGCAAGGTAAAGGTAGGAGGAATATCAGTTGTCGGCGTCCAAGCGCAAGGCCAATTAGCCACTACCGATCAAAATACATCAAGAATTAAATTTGAACTCACTCTTGGTTCCGGCACGCCTGAATTATAAGGTAGAGGCCAAGGTTTTTACGAGCTCTAATTCATAATTAGAGTCAGGCGACGGAGCCCAAGCCAAGCGAACAATTATATTACTCATGCTTGCAAAAACGCCTTATTTGGGGCATTATTTAGCAATTCGCTAGAATGCGTCTACCGGTGCGCTTCACCGGTCGAACCAGACAAGGACGGTGTCATGCTGCAATCTGTTGCCACGCCCATTACCTACATCCTCAAGCTGCTCGCAGGCAGTATCTACATCGGGAATGGACTCCCTCTCTCTTCCGACGTACCCGTCGTCGCCTGCTCCAAGTACTATCGGGATAGGAGTCCGATCGAAGGAGTGACCGTTAGCGAGGCGCTCCCGGCCCTGATAGGCCGCGTCAAGGCAAGCTCGTGCTGCAATCCGCGCGACGGGGCTGACCAGAACGGCTGCAAGATGGACCACTCCTTCGAGGTTCCGGACGATGTGCCGTATGCGGCCTTCGATCCCTACCTGTGGGAGATCGCCGAGCTGCTCTGGCTCGCTGGTCCGTCAAAAGGCGTTCCGGCAATCGGTTACGGGCAGGGTGCAACTTTCTGGCTTGAGGTGGGTCACCACACCGGAAACAGGTACGACGTGCGGCTGGACGTCAAGGGCGGGCTGGCCAGGTTCGAACCCACGCCTCTCTACGGCAATCCGGACGCTATAAGGGCGTCAGCCAAAACGCCGGAGGAGGCACTCGACGCCTGCATCGCCGTCTTGCGCACTAAGGTTCAGAAGCAGTTGTCGCTGGAGCGGCTCGTTACTCAGGTCAAAGAGCGTCATGCGGGCGCATTGTTGCATGAAACCCACCCGTACTTCGTCATCCGGCAGGACAACACCTTCGGCATGATGTGGAGTAAAGACGGGAAGTGGTACTGTGCCACTGGCGACGATCGCCACCAGGCCGCTATCAATGGCCTGGCCGATCGCCTCACTTGCGCTCACGACGGCGGCCGCGGCTGCACTCTTGAGCCCGGGCACGAAGGCAACCACCTCCCGCCGCAGAACATCCGCTATCAGGCCTCAGCCAACTGAGGCAAGAGGTTGCGCCCTCGACGAGAGTCCCAGACTCCTTGTCGGGGGCTTTCGTTGGTTTAAGCGTTAAACAGTTTAAAATCACTAATAAGTTTCCCGCTGGTTTCAGCATTACAGCCTGGCGTCCATCACATACGGCAGTTTTAAATTAACCAGCGCTTGGTCGGCGGTTAGGAGCGTTAGGTTTTGGGTGGCGGCTTGGGTTAAGAGTAGGCGGTCAAACGGGTCGTGGCGGGCTAGCTGCGGGAACTGGCCCAGCGCCTCGGCCACTTCACCGGTGATCGCCAGGACGCTAAAGCCCTTAGCGACAATGGCCGCTTGCAGATTGGCGGGCGCCTTTAGCTTGGCCAGCATGGCTTTAATGGTAATTTCTAAGATAGTAGCGGCCGACACATACACCACCGGTGCCGTCGTAATGGCGGCTTTGGCGGCGGGGCGTAGTTGTTTGTTGGCCTCTAGGTACCAAATTAAAACTTGAGTATCCAGCAGCAGATTCATCGGCCTTTGGTTCGGCCGTAGAACAGTGTTTGAACATCTTTATCTATTCCCACCAAGACGCTGTCGCGGTAATTAAACTGCCCTTTCATGGAGCCAAAAGCCTGCTTAACAGCCTGGTTAGGTTTTGGTTGGTGGGGTTTGAGGTCGGCGATGGGCTGGCCGTTTTTAGCAATGGTAATTTCTTGGCCCTGCTGGACCTGGGCTAGCAGCTTGGAAAACTGAGACTTGGCTTCATAAATATTGATTATTTTCATATCATCACTTTACTTGACCTGGTTAGCCAGGTCAACCGTAATTAATAGGTCTAGCGCTACCGCAGCTCGACCGGCGAGAAATGTTTGATTAGCGGCGGGGCGACAAAAGTGGTGATGACAACCATTAGGATAATGGTCGAAAACATAACGTCGTTAATCGCTCCCAGTGACTTACCGGTGGCGGCAAAAATCAGGCCGACCTCGCCGCGGGGGACCATGGCGACGCCTACCAGCAGCTTCTCGCGCCGGTCGCCCTTGGCCGCCGCGCCCGCCACCACCTTGCCGGCAATGGCCGCCAGCGACAGCACCGCGGCCACCAGATACAGCTTGGGCTCCAGTAAGGAGCCGAAGTTTATCTGCATGCCGGTGTAAACAAAAAACACGGGGATAAAAATGAGGCCGATGTTGTTGATCAGGTCTTCGACGTGCTTTTCCTGATGCTTGCGGATGATGCGGGAGGCGGCCGACTTTTCCTGCGGGTCGTCGGCCAAGACGGCTCTTAGTTCTCTTACCATGGCCGGAACCTGGAACGAGCGGAAGTGGACCTCTTCTAGCAGCAAACCGGCGGCAAAGGCGCCGATAATCGGCTCCAGCCCAAACACCTCGGCCAGCCAGGCAAACACAAACGCAAAGCCAACGGCCAAAGTGGCCTTCATGCCCGCGCCGGTGTGGATCGAGCTAAGGAACTTCGAGATCGGCTCGGCCAGGAACTTGCCGATTATCAGCGCCCCGCCCAAAAAACCAAACGATTTGGCTGCCAGCAGCGCGATCATGCCCGCCGAAACCTGTCCGCCTCCCACCAGCGCCGACACCACGGCCAGCACAATCAGGCCCAGCACGTCGTCGATGACCGCCGCCCCCAACACCGTTTTGGCCGCCCGGCGCTGCTGAATGCCCAGCGCCCGAAAGACCGAAGCGGTGATTCCGACGCTGGTCGCCACCATCGCCGCCCCCAAAAACAGCCGGGCGTTGGCGTTGGAGTCGGGGAACAACAGCGGCGCCAGGATGACGGTACCAAGCACAAACGGCACGACCACTCCGACTACCGCCACTAGCGTCGCCGAAACGCCGACCTGCCTCATCTCGACGATGCGCGTCTCTAGGCCGATGGCGAACAACAGCAGCACCGCGCCCAGGGCCGCCAGAAAAGCCATCACCTGGTTGTGGGTGATCTCGGGGATTAAGTGCCAGCCAAAGTACCCCAGGCCCGATAGCACGATACCGGCAAACAGCTCGCCGACCACCGCCGGCTGGCCGTACCGTTCCACGATGTTGCCCAGCTTGCCGGCGACCAGTACGATGGCCAGCATTAAAAAAGCCAGCCCGAAGTGGGTGGTCGGCTCGCCGGCGTCGGCCTTTTCGGCGGCTAGTAAAAACGTCGGGAGTAGATCAGCCGCATTCATGCTCATTAGTATACTCACTTTGCTAAATTAGGACATTGTAAATTTAAGAAGTTAGTGCCGGCGGGGGAGCAGCCCCCGCCGGCACCGTTTGATCACTTGCTACGCCGCTGCGACGCCCGGCTCGACGGCTTGGAAGCGCCTCGCCGTTTGCCTGACCGCCAAGACGCCGGCGGTTGTCGTAACGACCACCATCAGAATGATGCTGGCATACATCTCGTCGGTCAGTACTCCCGCCGACAAACCGGCGGCGGCAAACACCAGTCCAACCTCGCCGCGAGGTACCATGGCCCAGCCCGTCGCCATCCTTTCACCCTTGACGGCCGCCAGCCCGGCCGCCAGCTTGCCGAGGATGCCCACAATCGATAGGACCGCCCCCGACACCAGCACGCTAGGCTTGATGAGCGTTCCAACGTTGATCTGGGTGCCGACGTGGACAAAAAAGATCGGCACAAAGATGTACTCGAAGGTCTTGATCAAGTCCTCGACATGCTTTTCTTGGTGCTTGTCGATAATCCGGGAGGCCTCAGATTCCTCGCTAGGGTTGTGGGCCAAGGCTGCGCGCATCTCCTTGACCACGGGCGGAACCTCGAATGAGCGGAAGTGAACCTCCTCAAGCAGGGCACCGGCCGCGAACGCTCCGATGATCGGCTCCAGTCCGAATACATCGGCCAGTCCGGCAAACACCACCATAAAGGAGATGGCCACCCCCAGCTTCATGCCCGACCCGGTATGGATAGCGCTGAAGAAGCGCGACAGCTGGGGGGCGGCCAGGCGGCCGACAACTACGCTGCCGACCAGGAAGATCAAGGCCTTAGCCAGCAGCCCGCTAACCAGTCCTACGGAGACTCTGCCCCCGTCGGCGACGGCCGAGACTACCGCCAAAACCATCAGCCCTAAAATGTCGTCGAAGACGGCGGCCGCCAGAACGGTGTTGGCCATTCTAGACTGCATCACCCCCGCTGTCCTGAAGACGGCGGAGGTGATGCCCACACTGGTGGCTACCAGAGAGGCGGCTACGAACAGGTAAGCGCTGAGGACGGCACCGGCAAAAAGTAGGGGCGCAGCGGCGAAGGCGAGGGCGAAAGGTATAGTCACGCCGATCATCGCCACGGCGGCAGCCCTAGGGCCGACCTTCTTTAGCTCAAGCAAACTTGTCTCAAGTCCCACCGAGAACAGCAGGAACAAGGCGCCCAGCAGGGCTACGAAGGACATGAAGGGGTCGCCGGGAATCGCCAGAATGAGCGAGGAGCCGATGATGGCGCCTCCCACCGCCTTCAGGGCGATTCCGCCGGCGATCTCACCTAAAACCTCCGGCATATCGATTTTGGTCACGATCTTGCCCAGCAGGGCGGTGCCCAGCAGGAGTACGAACATAAACAGCGCCCGCCCCCAGTCCGGGTGTGCCTCAACCACCGCTAGCAGCGGGTAAGTGGCGTCCACGAGGGACCTCCTAGATGTCAGGTCCCCGGATAGGGACGCTCGTTTTTGGGATCTTAAACAACTACATCGAGCTCTCGTCTCGATGCGCACGGGCCATTGTATCATACGGAACTTAAAAAAATCCCCTACATCTGAAGCATTGACAGCTTGATCAATGTAAGGGATAATCGTATTCCATTAGTACCTCTAGTACCTCGACAGAAAGGATAGCAAAGCATGCGGGACCGCTCACTCAAGCTGGTCGGGCCGTTTGTCCACCGGGCGCCGCCCCGACTCCAGCGCAATTACGATGAAGCCCGCACTCAGCGGGTCAAGGACTCCGAGTCTGTGCTGAAGAGTGTCGCTCCTACCAACTCCGACTGTCTCTCTTTGACTGTGGCCGGCCTGCGAGGTCGGCGCAAGTGGAGGGGGACACGACTGGATGATTACCTGATCGAAGCCGCTATCAGCCATTTGGCGAGCAACGGCGGTGACGCCGAGCTCCAGGCTCTCTATGATGGGGGCCGCTGGACAGACGAACGGACGGGCGCAGTTGTAGAGTGGCGGGGAATGTACGACCACGGCAGAACCGGCAGGGAACCTGGTTTTCGAGACCGGCGTTACCGTGATCTGTGGAGCCGGGCCGTCGGTCCTCACGCCCCGACCTATCTCAAGTCGTTACGATACCCGGTTCATGGCCAGGGCGACAGATCGCTCGAAACTATGACCGGTGGCCAGTTGGCCGCCTTAGAGGATCCCGCCGCATCAATGCTCGATTTGGTAATGCAAGACCCAGAGTCGGGTGAGCTTGGGCGGGCAAACATGCTGGATGCTTTCCGCAAGGTAGGGGAGTCGGCCACCTTGCGCGCAACAGTAGCCCGCAAAATAGTCGGCGTTTACGTCCGCAACGCCCACCTGTTCGCCGGGCTGCCGGTGACCGTACCGGGAGCACCGGTCAATAATGGACAGGAGCTGATCGAGTCCTACACCCAAGCCTGCGGCGATGAAGCCTCGATCCTGCCGATCCCGATCCAGTAACCAAGCTAGCTGCCTGACTTCCAGGCACCTCATCCGAGCCGTTTAGCAGCAAGCAAAGTGCTGTTGCTAGGCGGCTCTTTGCTGTTGAAGCAAACTTGTCATCACCGGCACCCGCCGCTACCGCACCCGCCGGCTGTCGGGGATAAGGCTTTTATGAATGTTGCTGGCGGCGACCGCGCCCATGGCGGCGGCCACCACCACCAACTCTTCCAGCGGGACGATGTCGCCGGCGGCGTACACCCCCGGCACCGTCGTCTCCTGCTTGTGGTTAATGACTACGCAGTCGCTAGCCGTGGCGCAGCCGAGCTGCCGGATTAGGTCGAGCCGCGGCTGGTGGTTAATGCTGTAAAACAGGCCGTCACAGGGGATGTTGGTTCCGTCATCCAGCAGCAGCCGCTCGACTTGACCTTTGCGGCCCTGGAGAGCGGTTATCTTGCTTTGGTGCACGCTGATGCCGTTGGCCGTTAGTTTGTCGAGGTGATCGGGAGGAACTCCCGGATCGTGCCCGTGTGTCACCACCGTAACACGATCGGTGTAGTTTAGCAGTTCCAGCGCGTAGCCCGCCATTTGCGGTCCCCAGCTGACCACCGCCAGCGGTTTGCCGCTGTACTCGAAGCCGTCACAGGCCGGGCAGTGCCAGGCGCTGGTGCCGGCGAACTGGTCGAAGCCGGGAATGTCCGGCTGGCTGTCTCTAATACCGGTCGCCAAAAGCAGCCGCTTAGCCCGGTAGCGCCGGCGATTGGCGTGGGCCGCGAACCCCTCGTTGGTCCTTTCGGCTTGCTCAACCAAGGCCTGCGTCATGGCGATGCCGTAGCGCCCCGCCTCTCGACGCAGCGCCGCCAGCAGCGTTTCGGGGTTTGCGCCCTCGAACCCGGGGTAACCGTGCAGAGCGTGTGAAGCCGCGTTGCGCGGGGGGCCGGCGGAGAGGACCAGGGTCGGGCGCCGGTACCGTCCCAGCCAGACGGCAGCGGTCAACCCGGCAAAACCCCCGCCAATAATGACGCAGTCGTATGTTTGGTCGTTATCCACTCGTAGACCATAGGGACTGGCCGGGGTTATTGCAACGTCAAGCGCTTCCATCGCTTACGGTTGAGCACGGCTGAGTGCTATAATGAGGACAGATGATTAAAGACTCTAAGCAATGATGGCCGAAACGAAGAGTAAGCGCAGCATTAACGACATCAGGCCGGCCCGGCCGTTGGACGGGGTAGGCCCGCGCAGCGGGCGTGACCAGGCCCCCAGGCCCAGGCCTCAGCCTCAGCCTCAGCCGGGTGCCAAGCCGCTTGATGTCGCGGATAGTCCGGCCGCGCCCCCTTTGTTCCCGCCGCCATCGACCGAGACAGGGGAGCAGTCGCCGGTCATTTTGCCCCCGACACCCAAGGCGGCTCCGGTGACGCTGCCCCCCAAAGCGGCTCCGCCCATCCGCGCCCCGCGCCGCTCCCGCCGCCGTAAATTGATCAAGTTTCTGAAGGCGCTGGTTGTTATTTTGATCTTAGCCGCCGCCATCTTCGGCATCGTTTTAATTTATCTAAGCGACTTTAGCTAGCACCACCGCCGCTTTCGACGGCTCCGTCTCCTTCTGACGGCGCGACTCAGCAGCCTGAAAAGCTAAAGTTTGCCAAACAAAAACTGACAGAACTGACATGCGGCGGTTTGGAAAAAGGACTAATGCTTTTCGGCGGCTCTTGAAGCATACTCACATCAGTAACAAGAGGTTTAAGGTGGCAAAGTCAAGAGGCCGAAAAGTCAAATCGCTGAGCAACGGGCGCGAAGGTAGCGACGTGTTTTGGATGAGCCTGGAAGAGGCAAAGCAGGCCATAAACGACAAGTACGAGTTCCTGGTTGACCGCTACGATCGGCGCAAGCCCAAAAAAATAACCTAACAGCAAAACAAACAGAAGTTTGCAACAAGGGCCGCCTAACCAGCGGCCCTTGTTGGTGCGGCTGGTCAAACCGGCCGTTTTTTGGTTAAATTCTGGGGGGATTGTATTGCCGATGTAGCTCAGCTGGTAGAGCAATGCTTTCGTAAAGCAGAGGTCAGCGGTTCGATCCCGCTCATCGGCTCCAGTTCGTTTGATCATGTAACTACCGGCGGTCGGTTGTAAGTTGGTGACCATCAGTAGCTGGAAAAATGTGATTACTCAGTGAAGCCAGGCGGGCCTGCCCGCCGAAGTTTGAGCGTAGGCGGGTGTAGTTTAGCGGTAAAATTCGACCTTCCCAAGGTTGAGTCACGGGTTCGATTCCCGTCACCCGCTCCAGAAAGATGGCCACCCTGCGGTGGCCGTTTTGCTGGCAGGGCGCACTAGAAGAGGACCCGTAGGGTTCGCTACGCCAGGATTAAGCCTGCGCTATACGAGCGTTCGGATTTTCTTCCAGATAGCGTATAAAATGTATGGTCGTCTTTAGTATATTTTCTTGTTGAGTTGCTCGCTTCTGCCTAAACACGTCGCTATCTTTTTCATTAGCTGCTTGTTCCGTCGGGTGGCGATACGGCACGTCTACTCCCCGTACCCTATAGCCTTTGTGCAATGCAGATACTAAGGGTAGAAATAATGCATTTGGCCAAAGCTCAGGCGCGTCTTGCTTCAACCCCGACTGAGTTTCAGAAATAAATTCGTATCTGCCTTTGAACAATTCAACAATCTCTTGATCGTTTCTGAAGAAGCGAGGACCAATCCAGGCATCGATGTCAGGTGCATCGGCAGGTAAGAGATTATGGCGCCGCAAAATATCATTCCATACGTGATTACTTGTTTTTTCAAAATTAGCCTGGTAGTCAGGATAGGTCGCAAACGCCGCGTCATCACGCCGGGGAACGACAATATCAGCCTCCCCGTTGAGTATTGGCTGTACGGCTTCAGCGATACAATCTTGAGTCATCGATACCTTTTCCGGCTCGGTCCAGCAGATTACCTTGACTCCATCAAGACCAGATACCGCCTCAAAAGCCTGCCTTCGGCTTGCGCTCATTCCTCGCTCTAGCTCATCCTGAATATCGGCACCTAAATCTCTAACCGCTCGCATAAAAGCCTCTGAGCTGCCGCCATCAACAACGACGACCTGATAACCATTGGCGACAGCGGCACTAATTGCCTTTAGGGCAAGATCTCCACGAACCTTATCTACTGAAGCATTTTCATCAACTCCACCAGGCTCCCAGTTTGGGTAAAAAGTAGCTGTCGCAACGCCAATCTCGTTACCTTCAATTAACTTCTCGAAGTTCTGGTCGGTTTCAGGGTTTGTGGAAATATCGCTACTTTCAGCATTTTCCAAGTATTGACCACCTTCTGGCGATGCAGCCCCGGGCTTTTCGGGCATACGGCTCTGTCCTGTTAATATACTGTATTATACAGTAGCGAACATGATCTTAGTTTAACGTCCTTCACTATGGAGCTCCAGTAAGATGGTCACCTTGCGGTGGCCGTTTTGCTGGAAGGGTGTACGATAAGAGGGCCCTTAGGGTTCGGTGAACGAGGAACGGATCTTACCGAGTACCGCAGGGAGGTGGCGCAGCCACATTCGGCGGCACCCCACCTGCCATGGCGTGAGCGGCAATTGTTTATGCGGCCGACCGACAGGCGTACTTAAGAATAACTATGTTGTTCAGTCGGTCCGCTAGCCAATATTTCCTAAGTACAAGCTCAAGCGTTAATCTAGCCCCGTGTACTGAAACCCTGCTATAATCGGCTTATGAAACGGCTTTCTTCCGCTGCGCTGGTCGGGCGCCTGCAAACCAACATCGGCAGCTTACGCGAGCAGCGGCTTTTTCAAGACCGGCTGTCACTGGCGATTTTAGTGCCTACCGTAATCTTAAACTTCATCACCTTGCTGATCATGCTGGTTAAACTGCGCCCGGCCGGTTTCGACGTGCCGGTGCGCTACTCCAGCCTGGTCGGCTTCAACGAGCTCGGCCCGTGGTACAGCGCCTACCGCATCGCTTTGTTCGGAGTGGCGGTGACGGCGGTCAACACGGCGCTGGGCGTAGTGGCCTTTAATCGCAGCCGCGTCACCAGCTTTTTCTTAACGGTCGGGGCCTTTGTGGTGGCGCTGTTTTGCTTGATAATAGGGACCGCCTTCGCGGTTATTGTATGAAAACCTCTCTGGCGTCTTTTCGTACCGCATACAACCTTGGGGTGTTAGCTTGAGTAGCCTGCCACAGTCAAAAGTTGAGGCGGCGGCGGTACCGGTCGTCCAGCGGCGCTGGTTCGAGCGTTTACTGGAGATCGCTCCGGGTGCCGTTACCTGGCTGTTCCTGCTTTCCCCGGTGCTGCTTAGTATCGTGCATCCGGTGGCGGTGGCCTACTTTATTATCGGGTTTGACCTGGTCTGGCTGATTAAGTCACTGCGGCTGAGCTTTTACCTGGTACGGGGGTACGCCAAGCTGCACCGGAATGAACAGATCAACTGGCGTGAACGCCTGGACCAGCTGGAAGATCTGGAGCTGGCGGTGCGCCGGACCGAGCAGGCGTTAAAGCGGTTTGTGTCCGATCACCCGGCCGCGTTGAGGCGTTGGCAGTGGGGCCGCCGCGCCCGCCAGCGGCGCCGCCATTACCTGGACCTGTTTGAGCATCTGACTCACTTGCGGTTACTGGCGGCTCGCCAGCAAACCGTTATTAAACCCAGCCAGTTGTATAATGTTGTTATTCTTGCAACATATAACGAATCAATCGACATTATTGAGCCTTCAATCAAGTCCTTGCTCGAGGTCGATTATCCCCTGAAGCAACTGATGCTGATTATCGCTTATGAGCAGCGGGGAGGGGCGGAGGTGGCCCGGAACGCCCAAGAGCTGATCCAGCGCTACGGCCAGCGGTTTGCTTACGCGGAAGCCATCGAGCACCCCGACAAGCTGCCCGGCGAGGTCAGAGGCAAGGGCGGCAACATCACCTTTGCCGGCCGCCGCCTGACGCGTTACGTGACTGAACAAAAAATTGATCCGGAAAAAGTCATCGTCACGACCTTTGATGCCGACCACCGGCCCAGCCGTAACTACTTTGCCCTCTTGAGTTACCTGTACGCTACCAACGTCAACCGGGTGCGTAAGTCGTACCAGCCGGTGCCGATGTTTTACAACAACATCTGGGACGTGCCGGCGCCGATGCGCCTGATCGCCACCGGTAGCTCCTTCTGGATGATTATGGAGTCGATGCGTCCCAAGCGGCTGCGCAACTTTGCGGCCCACGCCCAAAGCCTCCAGGCGCTGATCGATACCGACTACTGGAGTGTCACGTCGATTGTCGAAGACGGGCATCAGTTCTGGCGGACCTACTTTACCTATGACGGTGACCACGAGGCGGTGCCGTTGTTTACGCCGGTGTATCAGGACGCGGTGCTGGCCCAGGGCTATCTGCGGACCTTTCGGGTGCAGTACCTGCAGCTGCGGCGCTGGGCCTGGGGGATCTCCGACTTTCCCTATGTGGTCAAGAACGCTCTGCTCAACCGGCGTATCGGTTGGGGTAACAAACTGGTCCAGATCGCCCGCTTGTTCGAGGGGCATTTCAGCTGGGCGACCGCTCCGCTCATCCTCACCTTTGTGGCCTGGCTGCCGCTGTACCTGAACCCCGAGTTTGCCCAGGAGGCGGTGCTGGCCCACCAGCTGCCGATCATCGCCAGCTACATCATGCGGCTGTCGCTCGTTGGTATCCTGGTGACCGTTTTAATCAGCCTGATCTCCTTGCCGCCCAAACCGGCCCGCTACCGCGGCACCCGCCGGGCGGCCATGGTTTTACAGTGGGTGTTGGTGCCGCTGACGGCCATCGTCTTTAGCGCCTTTGCCGCCATCGACGCCCAAACCCGGCTGGCGCTGGCGCGCTACCTCGACTTCCGCGTCACGGAGAAGGCGACGAAGAAGTGAAGCGGCTGCAATGGCTCTGATGTTTTTGGTTCCGTTTCTGGTCGCCGTTACCATCGGTCTGGTGCTGACGCCGCTGGTGCGGCGGCTGGCGCTGCGGGCCGGGGTGGTTGACCGGCCGGGGGAGCGCAAGATCCACACCCGCCCCATCCCATACCTGGGGGGATTGGCTATCTTTGCGGCCTTCATTGTGCCGGTGCTGGCGGTACTGCCGGTCAGCCGGCGGCTGGGAGCGCTGCTGATTGGTATCACCGTGCTGCTGGTGGTGGGGGTGATCGACGACATTAAGGGGGTCAATCCCTGGGTGAAGCTGTTTTGGCAGATCACGGCCGCCGCTATCACCCTGGCCGGCGGCATCGGCATCACCAGCCTGACCAATCCGCTGGGCGGCACGATCGACCTGACTTACGGGCGCTTCGCCGTTGACTGGGGCGGGTTGCGCTTTCATGTCACCCCCATCGGTAACCTGCTCAGTGTTATCTGGATGGTGGGGCTGATTAACGCCATTAACTTCCTCGACGGGCTGGACGGGCTGGCCTGCGGGGTTTCGGCCATCGCCGCCTTTATCATGTTTTTGCTGTCGGTTGGGCCGGCCGTTAACCAGCCCGAAGTGGCGCTGCTGGCGATTATCTTGGCCGGTGCGGCGCTGGGGTTTTTACCCTACAACTTTTTTCCTGCCCGCATCTTTATGGGCGACGGGGGGGCCTACTTTTTGGGACTGACGCTGGCGCTTTTGGCCATCTACTCCGGCGGTAAGCTGGCCACCGTCTCGCTGGTGCTGGGCTTTACCATCATCGACGGTATCTGGACGGTGCTGCGCCGGCTCTACCGCCACACCTCGCCCTTCAAGGCCGACCGCCATCACTTTCATCACTTATTACTTGATGCCGGTTTAAGCCAGCGGCTGGCGGTGTTGGTGCTTTACTTTGTGGCAATGGTGTTTGGTATCGTAGCGGTAGCCAGCGGCAGCTTCGCCAAGCTGGTCAGCCTGATCGTGCTGTTTGTGCTGATGGCGGTGTCCATAGCCGGTTTAATGCTGGTATCGCTGCGCCGGGACCGGCCTCAGCCGTGAGGTTGCTTTGCGAGATAAGGGACTCAAGAGTTAGAGGTGAGGGGCGGAGCGTTGTGTGGTACAATAAATTTGTTAGCGGGAAGAGGAATGAGTCGTAAACACCTTCAGGAGTTAATTAAAAATCTGCAAGAGTTTTACAAGTGCCCCTCTTGTGAAACGCACTACCACTTCGATGACATTAAGCTGCTGGGCCAGATCGACCAGTACTGTTTTGTGCAGCTGGGCTGCCACGCCTGCAGCATGCCGGTGCTGGCGACCGTCGCGATCGGTAAGACCCGCAAACGTCGTCCCAAGACCGATTTAAAGCAGCGTGAAGAGGGTAAGTTCCTCGAGAAAGGCGCCATCAGCGCCATGGAGATCGCCGAGTTCCACCGTTTCTTGTCTGGCTGGCGGGGGAGTATCGCCGAGCTGTTGAAGTAATTTTCGTAGTCTTTAGATCCTGATTTACAACCATAAGAGAAGGAGGGGCCCAGCAGGGCCTTGCTTGAGTTAGATGGAAAAGATTGTATTGGCGGCCGAGAGCCGCACTGAGACCGGCAAGAAAAACCGCCAGCTGCGGGCCAAGGGCCTGGTACCGGCGGTGATGTACGGACGCGCCCAGGACGCATCGTCTTTGCGGTTAATAGCCAAGGAGCTGGAGAAGGTTTACGCCCAGGCCGGCGGCAACAAGATTATTGGTTTGAAAGTGGACGGCGGCAGAAGCACCAACGTGCTGTTTCATGACGTGCAGCACGACAGCCGTACCGGCGCGATTATTCACGCTGACCTGTACGCCGTCAAGATGGATGAAAAGATCAAAACCGAGGTGCCGATCCATTTTGTAGGCGAGTCCACCGCCGTCTACCAGCAAGAGGGGACGTTACTGAAGAACCTGGAGGCGGTGGAGGTTGAGGCGCTGCCGGGCGACCTGCCGGAGTCGTTTGAGGTGGATATTGCGGTACTGGATGATTTTGAAAAGACCGTTCACGTCAGCGACCTGGTTGTTCCCGAGAACGTTACCTTGCTGAGTGACCCCGAAGAGCTGATTGCCAAAGTCGAAGCCCCCAGAAGTGCCGAGGAGCTGGCCGAGCTGGAAGAAGCTCCTACCGAAGATCTGCCTGCGGGCGTAGCCGAGGATCAGACGGCGGTTACTGAAGAGAACGAAGGCGACGCGGACAGGCAGGGGAAAGAAGCAAGTTAACGCATCGCCTCCAGCCCCTGCCGCAGCGGTCCCTACCCTTCATCCTCCTGATCCTCCTCTCTCTCCGCCTTCTCGTTACTTTTTGTCAGCAAAAAGTAACCAAAAACTGCCAAGCCGGCTCATCAGCTAGAAACACCTCCAGCTACCGTTAAGCTGTAGGCCTGCGGAACTCGCTCCGATTTCATCGGGGCTCAAAC
>JAHWKN010000011.1 GCA_019347875.1 Candidatus Parcubacteria bacterium | reverse complement strand
TTACGGCAACATGCACAGCTACCCCGGCGGACGCCCCCCGGCGGTGAACCTCACCCGCTTATTAAATGAATTCAAGCCGATGACCGGCAGCCGACCGATGTGGGCGACTGAGACGGGGTACCATAACGCCGTATGCGTTGATAACTCGCACAAGCCGGCCTCGGAAAAAGCCGCCGGCATATATTACCCGCGCTTGTACCTGGATTACTTCTCCTATGACATCAAGCGAACCTACGGTTACGAATTGCTTGATCAGGAAAGACTCGGCGACGCCTGCAACTCCCTGGAAGCCAGCTTTGGCCTGGTCCGCAAAGATCTATCACGCAAACCGGCGTTCCTCGCCATTAAGAACATGACGACGCTGCTGAAAGACCAGGGGTCGGCCTTTACTCCGGCCAAGCTGAGTTACACGCTGCATGGAGCCGACGCCAATACGCGCCAGCTGCTCCTGCAAAAGCGCGACGGCAGCTACTGGCTAGCGCTTTGGCAGGACACCAAGGTCTGGGATGAGCTGGCCAGGACCGAAAGTAATCCCGCTAACACGCCGGTAAAGCTCGAGTTCGGCGCCCAAGCCTCCGCGATCAACACCTACATGCCCAACCGCGGTACGGCCGCTGTAGCCAAGGTAGCCAACAGTCGGTTTATTGAGTTTGAGTCTTCGGAAGAGGTCACCTTGGTCGAAATTAAGGGAGTTAACGCCAGCACCCCTGCGCCGCCGTTGCCCGCCAGCCAAGGACTGATGGCGACCTACTACAACAATCCCGATATTTCCAACACCGACCCTAGTAACACCAGCATAACCCGTATCGACCCCACCGTTAACTTTGAGTGGCCGAAGTATACGGCGCCACACCCGACCATTAGGGAGAACTTCTTTGGCGTCCGCTGGACCGGTAAAGTTAAGGCACCGGCGACCGGAACCTACACGTTTACCACTAACACCGATGATGGGGTGCGGCTGTATGTCGATGGCAAGCTCTTGATCAACAACTACGAGTTCAAGCTGCATGGGCCGATCACCCGTACCGCTACCATTAACCTGACGGGCGGCCAGCTGTATGACATCAAGATGGAGTACTTTGAGTGGTACACGACGGCTATCGCTAAGCTGCTGTGGAAGACTCCCGGTTCCAGCTCAGCGGTGGTAATCCCTACCAGTAACTTGTTCCCGCCAGGAGCCGGCGCCACCACGCCAACGCCGCCGCCACCGCCGCCCAGCGACACCACGCGTCCCACGACCAGCATTACCGCTCCGGCGGGTGGCTCTACCGCCAGCGGAACGGTCAACGTCAGCGCCAACGCTTCGGATAACGTCGGGGTCACTAAGGTGGAGTTCCTGGTTGACGGGGCGGTCAAGGCCACCGATACGACTAGCTCCTACGGCTTTGCCTGGGACACCAAGACCGTGGCGAACGGTTCTCATACCTTGAGCGCCAAAGCCTACGATGCCGCCGGCAATGTCGGCACTTCCGCCAACGTCTCGGTCAACGTTTCCAACCAGACCGCCACAGCGCCGCCTCCCGCTGCCCCGCCGCCACCACCTGCCGCCGCCGTCCCCGTCTGCCAGTACTTTAGCAAAAGCCTAATTGCCCACTATTACCACCCCAGTTGTGCCGACTACTCTGCCTACGGGTTCGTTAACTATGGCACCGCTTTTTACGCCTACACGTCGCAAGTTTCGGGTACCGTTCCGGTTTGCAACTACTACAGCACCACAGACCAAGGCTACGCGTACACCCGGGGATGCGCCGATAGCTACGGTACGTATAAGAAGATCGGAACCCCGTTTTACGCCTACCAGTCAGCAGCGGCCGGCCGAGTCGGCATCTGCGGCTACTACAGCTCTACCAATAAGGATTACGCTTTCACCCGTGGATGTGCCGCCAGTTACGGCACCTACAATAAAATAGGTGATGCTCCATGGTGGTACGGGCTGTAGCCCGTCAACAAGGTTACAGCGAGCTTTTGATAATCTAGCTTCCCTGCGATGACACGGCTGTCATAAAGGTCCGGATGGTGGCGGGGTACAGTTGGCGCTCGGCCGCTTTGATGCGCTCCCAGAGTGTCTCGACGGTATCATCCGGCCGCACCGGCACGGTGACTTGGGCTAAGATCGGGCCGGCGTCCAGATCGAGCGTAGCCAGATGAACGGTGCAGCCGGTTTGCGGAACCTTGGCCGCTAGCGCGCCGGCCACCGCCTGCTGGCCGCCACCCTTAAAAGCCGGCAGCAGCGAGGGGTGGGTGTTTAAGACGCGGCCGGGGAAGGCGTCGAACATGCCCTGGGTGAATACGGTCATGAATCCCGACATGGCTACTATGGAGGTGCCATGCTGCCGCAGCTGATCGACTACGTTTTGAGTGAACCGCTCGCGGTCCCAGTCGGCACCGGGGGCGTATCCAAACTCCCGGCGCTGAACGGCGGCGGTCGGGACGCCGGCGGCTTGGGCGATTTTAAGGCCACGGCAGTCACGGTCAGCCAACACCAGGCTGACGGGCAGCCCCGACGCCAAGATCGCCTCTAAAATGGTACCGGTACCGGATACGAGTATCGCTAACCGCGGCGGCTGCTTACTCACCGTTTAGCCACTTGTCTCATGAGTTTTATCTTAGCATAAGCGAATACTTGTGCCAGGCGGCCACGATCGCAAATCAATAAAAAAGCCCCTCGAGGCGGGGCGTTTGGTTTGCCCTCCCCGGATCGCTTCTAGTACGGATCCGGGGAGGAGTGTAGTGCTTGCTAGGTCGGTGTCAACCGCTACCTGCTTCTGGCGGCAGGGCTATGGCGTCGTCTACGGCTTGGGTGATCCGCTCCATGGCCAGTCGGTTCAAGACCCCGTTGCGCACCCGATCCAAATCGACTCCCAGATTGCTCAGTATGTTGATAGCGGTACCATCACCCCGGCGAACGATCCCAAACAGGATGTGTGCGGGACCAATGAATTGATGATCAAACTCCAGCGCCTCCCGAAGCGCCAGCTCAAGCACATTCTTGGCCTGAGCCGTGAAGGGGATATGCCCTGATGGCACCGACTCTCCCCGTCCAGTGATCTGCTCAACCTGGTCTCGTACTGATTCGAGCGAGACGCCCAACTCTTCCAGAGCCTTGGCCGCTGCACTATCGCCCTCATGGATCAGCCCGAGCAGAAGATGTTCGGTCCCAACGTAGCTGTGGTTAAGTAACCATCCCTCCTCTTGCGCTAGTATCACGACCCTACGCGCTTGGCTGGTGAACCTATCGAACATGTCAGACCCTCTCGGTCGGGCCGGCTCCAGCCGGCGGTGATACCGGAACTGGCAGGCCATACTTTACTGATTTTTGGGACGAGAGTAAAGCATCAGAGGATTGAGGTTAAACCACTCAGGGGTTATAGGTTATAATTACAAGGCTTGGAGGCGGCACCGTGGTGGAGTGGCTACGCAGACTTTCTTCCTTCGGGGGAATCCCAAAAGAGGTGAGAATAATTAAATTACATGAGCTATCAAGTTTACATACTGCAAAGTCAGAAGAACGGTGACCTATACGTTGGTAGCACGGCAGATTTAGAAACTAGAATTAGCTTACATAATCGCGGTAGAGTAAAATCAACTAAGGCTTATCGTCCTTGGGTGCTACTGGAATCTAGGGTCTACAGCAGCAGGGGAGAGACGGTTGCCGCTGAACGTTTCTTAAAAACCGGGCAGCAAAAGGAAATTTTGCGAAGAAAATATCGTCAGGCGCGTTGGCCGAGTAGTTAGGCAAGGGTCTGCAAAACCCTGTACACCGGTGCGAATCCGGTACGCGCCTCCAGTGAACAAGCGTAACGCAGAGGTCTGTCCCCCTGCGGGGGATCTACCGAAGGTAGACAAAACCCTGTACACCGGTTCAATTCCGGTCGGTGCCTCCAGTCGTAAATGAGCTTCAACTTCTAAAACAATCTGTGATTGTTTCGACAGTTTCCGCTGCATTTACTCCTGTTTCCGAATCGTAAACAGCCTGGCGGCTTCGGTTTAAGATTCGGGGGAGTTGGGCAAAGCCGACATGATTATGAATTGTTTGAGTTCCATAGGCTGAAGCGTAACCTCTGACTTGCCCGGGTGGTGGAATGGTATACACGACGGACTTAAAATCCGTTGCCCGAAAGGGCTTGTGGGTTCGAATCCCACTCCGGGCACCATTCGACTTAATTTACTAGCTGTGATGCCTGCTTTAGCTATCGGGGAATAACCGTGAGATTAATAGTAGCTCCCAACCCCAGCGAGACAGCTGCCCAAGCGGCTCAGCATATTGCAGAACTTGCCCGGGACTACGTCAACCGGCAGGGCCGCTTCTGGCTGGCCGTTAGCGGCGGCGGTACGCCGGCTTTGATGTTTGCGGCGCTGGCGGATATGGACCTGCCTTGGTCGCAAGTTCACGTCGCGCAGGTCGATGAGCGGGTGGCGCCGGAGGGGAGTCCGGATCGCAACTGGACCGGGCTGCGCGAGCATCTGCTTAGCCGGGTGCCGGTTCCTTCTGGCAACCGCCACCCCATGCCGGTGACGGCCGGCGATCCTGAGCGGGCCGGACGGGAGTACGCCGGGGTGCTGCGCGAGCTGATGGGCGGCCGGCTGGAGTTTGATCTGGTGCATTTGGGCCTGGGCGACGACGGCCACACCGCCTCGCTGGTGCCAGGCGACCCGGTTTTGGACGAGCACACCCGCGACGTCGCGCTGACCGCACCGTACCGGGGCCATCGCCGTTTGACCCTGACCTGGCCGGCCCTAAACCGCGCCAAGCACATCTTGTGGCTGGTCTGCGGGCCGGACAAAGCCCCCATGCTCGCACGCCTGCAGGGCGGTGACAGGTCCATTCCGGCCGGACGCGTAGATAAGGCTCGGGCCGTAGTGTTTTCCGACCGGGCGGCGGCCGGCTAATTCGCTCGCTAGGCTCCAAAAGTGGTATAATAAGGCCATAGAAAAGGGAAAAGCTTATGTCAGCTGGCTTGATTGTAATCGTTGTTCTGGTAGTTTTGCTGCTCGGATTGTGGATTTTGTATAACGGTTTGGTGACCGCCCGGCTACGGGTGGATGAGGCCTGGAGCGACATTAACGTTCAGCTGAAGCGGCGCTACGACTTGATTCCCAATCTGCTGAACACCGTTAAGGGTTACGCGGCTCACGAGTCCGGCGTGTTTGAAAAGGTGACCGCCGCCCGCACCGCCGCCATGGGAGCAACCGGTATTCAGCAAAAGGCCGAGACCGAGAACCAGCTGGCCGGGGCGTTAAAAAGCCTGTTCGCGGTGGCCGAGGCTTATCCGGACCTGAAAGCCAGCCAGAACTTTGCCGAGCTGCAGGCGGAGCTGGTCGATACCGAAGACAAGATCCAGGCCGCCCGCCGCTTTTACAACGGCCAGGTGCGCGACTACAACATTAAGCTGCAGATCTTTCCCACCAACCTGTTTGCCCGGGCGCTCGGCTTTACTCACCGTGACTTCTTTGAGGTTGACAACCAGGCGGTGATTGAGCGGCCGGTGGAGGTTAAGTTCTAAAGCGGGCACTGGGCATAATCGGCTAACTACATGGATTACATCAACTACAAACAGTCGCAGGCCTGGCGGGAGGGGATCAACTTAATTCCCCATATTAACCGCCTAAGCGAGGATCTGCCGGACGGGGAGCAGGCGGGTCTGGCGGCCGAGCTGCGCCGCACCGCCATCGACATCCCCACCGCTATCGCGGTCGACGCGCTGGCCGGGGGCGAACCCAGGTGGGAGTTTGTCTGCCGCCTGGAGACGCAGCTGGAGCTGATCCGGCGGGTTTATCCGGCGCTTGATACCGGCGACGTTGAAAACGGGCTCGAGCAGCTGGCCGAGCGGCTGCGGTCAGAGCGGTTTGCCGATCTGGCGGCGCCGGAGGCGGCGGCGGATCGGCCCGAGGCTGACGCCGAAGCGGCCGAGCCGGAAACCGTTGGCGAGGACGAAGACGGCGGGGAGGCCGACCCGGACGCCACCGAGGTGCCGGTCAACGAAACCGAAGCCGGGAGCTAGCAGCCGTCAGACCGAATACGCAGGGAGCGGCTCCAGGCCAAACAACTAAGGAATAACCAAACCATGTACAGTCAAATCGCCAGCAATAAACGCAAAACGATACTTTTAATGATCGGTTTCGTCGGCTTTATCGGCGCGCTGGCCTGGCTGATGTCTGAGGCGCTGGGCCGCCCCAGCTTTGTTTGGCTGGCCGTCGTTTTTGCGGTTGGTTACGCCCTTTTTAGCTACTTTGCCTCGGCCAAAATGGCGCTGGCTCTAAGCGGCGCCAAGCCCGTCACCAAGGCTCAGGCTCCCAAGCTGTACCGCACCGTCGAGAACCTGGCCATTACGGCCGGGTTGCCGATGCCCAAGGTTTACGTCATTAACGATCCGGCCCCGAACGCCTTTGCTACCGGCCGAGATCCCCAGCATGCCGCGGTGGCGGCTACCACCGGGCTACTCGAGATGATGGACGACAGCGAGCTGGAAGGAGTGATCGCCCACGAGCTGTCGCACGTTGGCAACTACGACATCCGGGTGATGAGCATCGTCATCGCGCTGGTGACGATCGTTAGCTTGCTGGCCGACTTTTTCCTGCGCTGGAGCTTTTTTGGCGGCAGCGATGACGACGAGGGCGGGTCGAGCGGCGCCGTTTTTGCCGTTATCGGGCTGGTGATGGCGCTGGTGGCGCCGCTGGTGGCTACGCTGCTGCAGCTGGCGGTGTCGCGCCGCCGTGAGTTTTTGGCCGATGCTTCGGGGGTGCTGTTGACCCGTTATCCGGACGGATTGGCCCGGGCGCTGGCTAAGATCGGCGGCTACGCCAAGCCGATGCGCCACGCCAACACCGCCACCGCCCACCTGTTTATTGCTAACCCCCTGGGCGGCCGGGGGATCGGGGCGGGGGTGGCTAAGCTGTTTAGTACCCATCCCCCGGTCGAAGCGCGGATCGCGCGGCTCAAAGAGATGGAAACCTCAGCCTGATGCTGGGCCGAACGCCCCGCCCCCCGCGCCCGGCGCCGCTCCCCAGCGCCTGGCGTCTGCTGCGCGGGTCGCTGGGAGTTATGAAGCGGCGCTGGCGGCCGCTCGTGGGCATCACGGCGGTTGGGGCGGTAACGACCGGCCTACTGAGCGCTTCTCGGGATTTGGCCGCGGATCCGGCCTTGGCCGTCTACCGCTCGTTGGCCACCCTGGTTATGAACACCGCCTTGATCTGGGCGGTTATACGGCTGCATCAGGGGCAGCCGGTGACGCTGCGGTCCGCCTACTACAGCGGTACCGCCGCTTTGGTGCGGTTTATGCTGGTGGCGTTGGTACTGGCGCTGCAGCTGGTGCCGCTGGCGGCCGGCGCCATCATTTACGATCAAGGTACCGGCTCGGCGGCGGTGGCGGTCAGCTTGGGCGAAAGGCTGCTGCTGGGACTGATCTGGCTGGTGCTGGCTTTGCCCACGCTGTATTGGCTGACGCGCTCAATCTTTAGCCTGTACATCGTGCAGGAACCGGAGGTCACACCCGTTCAGGCGCTGCGCCGGAGTACCGCGGCGGTACGCGGGCGGACGTTGGCGGTGGCCCGGCGGCTGTTGGTTTTGGCCGTTTTGGCGGTTGTGGTAATGGCTTTACCGCCCTTGGCGCTAGCCGTCACCGTTGGCCTCCGCCAGCCTTTTTGGCTGCTGGCGTTGCTGCAGCTGGCAACCTCGCTGGTGCTTTTACCGCTGGCCGCCGTTTACGGGTATCGGCTATACCGGGCGCTCGAAATCACCAGGACAAGCGGCTAACATGAACCGAGCGGAAGCCGTCCAGCGCATTCAAAAGCTGCGGGAGCAGATCAACGACTACCGCTACCGGTACCACGTGCTGAACCAGTCGATTATGAGTGAGTCGGCGGCCGACAGTTTAAAGCACGAGCTTGTCCGGTTGGAGCAGGCTTACCCCGACCTGGTCACCCCCGACTCACCGTCGCAGCGGGTAGCCGGCCGGCCGCTGGATAAGTTCACCGCCGTGCCGCACGCTACGCCGATGCTGAGTTTAAACGACGTTTTCAGCCGGGAGGAGCTGGAGGCGTGGGTTAAGCGCATCACCAAGCTGCTGCCGCCCGGTTACCGGCCGGAGTTTTACGTCGAGATCAAGATGGACGGGCTGGCGGCGGCGGTGATTTACCGGGACGGCGGACTAACGCAGGGCTTAACGCGCGGCGACGGAGTGACGGGTGAGGACGTGACGGCGAATCTGCGGACGGTTGAGTCGATTCCGCTGCGGCTGCGCCATGACGTGAGCGTGCCGGCGGAGGTTTACCGCGGACGAATCGAGTTTCGCGGCGAGGTGCTGATGTACAAGGCCGATTTCAAGGCGCTGAACGCCGCCAGAGCCAAGGCGGGCAAACCGCTGTTTGCTAACCCCCGCAACACCGCCGCCGGCACCATCCGCCAGCTGGATCCCAGCCTGGTGGCCGAGCGGCGGCTGCGGTTTCAGGTTTACGGCCTGGTTGGGGAGCCGGCGGGGGTGGCCACGCACGCGGACGAACACGAGCTGGCCGGCCGGTTGGGGCTGCCGGTTGAGCCAAACAGCCGGGTGCTTGCCGGGGTCGCTGAGATCATGGAGTTTGCCCGTGAGTGGGAAGACAAGCGCCGTGACTTGCCCTACGGCACCGACGGTTTGGTGGTGACGCTCAACGACCGGGCCGCCTTGGCGGCGCTGGGGGTGGTCGGTAAGGCGCCGCGCGGTGCTGTCGCCTACAAGTTTCCGGCCGAACAGGCCACGACCAAGGTTAAAGACATCATGGTCAGTATCGGCCGGACCGGCGCCGCCACGCCGTTTGCGGTGCTTGAGCCGACGCTGGTGGCCGGCAGCACCATCCAGATGGCCACGCTGCATAACGAAAGTGAGGTCCGCCGCAAGGACATCCGTATTGGCGACACCGTCATCATCCAAAAGGCCGGGGATGTTATTCCGGAGGTGGTGGGTTCTTTGCCGAAACTGCGTACCGGACAAGAGATTTCATTCAAAATGCCAAAAAACTGCCCAAACTGCGGCACTGAACTTGTAAAACAAGACAAAGAGGCGGTTTGGCGCTGCCCGAACTACAACTGTTACGCCTTGGAACGGGGACGCATTATCCACTTTGCCTCAAAGGCCGCCTTTGATATCGAGGGGTTGGGCGAGCAGACCGTTGATGCTCTGCTGGAGTCCAAGCTGATCGCCGACGCCGCCGACCTGTTTCACTTGACGGCTGACGACGTGGCCGGGATGCCCCGGTTTGCCGAGAAGTCGGCCGAGAACCTGGTGCGCGCCATTCAGGAGCGCAAGGAGGTGACGCTGGAGCGTTTCATCTACGCCCTCGGCATTCGTCACGTCGGCGCCCAGACGGCGGCCGACCTGGCGGCCCACTTTGGCACGCTGGAGCGCTTTCGCGGCGCGACAGCAGACGAGTTACGGGAGGTGCCGGGGATCGGCCAGGTGGTGGCCGGGAGCGTGGCCGAGTGGCTGGGCAGCCGGCGGGGTCAGGAGTTTTTGGATAAGCTGGCGCGCGCGGATGTCAAACCCCGGCCAATGCAGGTCGCCCGAGGCAAGCTGAGCGGGCGGTCATTCGTCATCACCGGCACGCTCGATAGCTTCAGCCGGGAGGTGGCGGGGGAGCGCGTTAAGGCGCTCGGCGGCAAGGTTCAGCCCAGCGTTACCAAAGAGACCGATTACCTGGTGGTGGGGGCGGAGCCGGGGGCCAGCAAGGTCTCTAAAGCGCAAAAGCTGGGAACACCGCAGATCGACGAAGCGGCATTATTGAAATTGCTGGAGGGGTAATGAAGGACATTGAAGTTGAAGTAAGGGGCTTACTAAACCACGGTCGATATGCCAGCCTACGTAAGCAGCTGGAGAGCGAGGGTCGGTTTAAGACCACTAAAAATCGTATTTTACTTGATTACTCAACCTTTTTGCCAGACGCCAATCTGCGCGAACGCAACGAGGACATTCGTCTTAGAGTTACTAACGGCACGCCGGAAATAATCGTTAAGCTGGGCAGTTGGGGCGGCTCTGAAAGCCGTAAAGAACTATCGGTGATCGCCCAATCCGGCAGCTTTGATACGCTGGTGCAGGTTTTTGGGGTAATCGGGCTAACGAAAGCGATGTTATGCGTCAGAAAGAGCCGGGTTTACGAGTACAAGGGTATCGAGTTTGCGCTCGTGGAGGTGCCGCAGCACAGTTTTTATTTTGAAGCCGAGAAAATGGTTAGTGAGGATGCGGCGCTTACGGCTAAAGACGACATTGCGGCGGTCTGTAGCCGGCTTGGGCTGAAGGTTTTTAATGACCAAGAGTTTTTCCGGTACGTCGAAAAACTCAACCGTGAAGCCAACGAGGTGTTTGACTTTGCCGGTTATAAGGACAACTATTTTCGAGACCGGTTTGGGCGCTAGCGCGAGGTTGGTGTTGATCTATTTTTAAATTTCGGTTTTGCACACATGTGTGCATTTTCATACCTCTTGAGCTAAAATTGGAGTCCTGATTATGGCTCAGCAAAGGCATAATTCAGCAGAAGTAAGGAGGGCCCTGCTTGCACACATGCACACATGTGTGCAATTATGACTTTTATAAAAAGGAAGCACGACTCCCATGGATTTTCGATTGTCATTAGAGGCTGAGCGGTTTGTGTTGCGGTCGCAGCTGCAAGTTGACGCCAGCCCGCGGCTCAAGCAGGCGCTTAAAGCCATTGCTTTAAAAGAGGGCGTATCCTTAAAGGTGGTAGTACTGCGCGGCTTGGCCCAAGCTTACCCACAGCTGGAGGCGCTGGTAAAAGCTGAACTAAAAGCTAAGTACTAACCTTGACTACCAAGAAAGGCTTTCGGACTTATGAGGAAAATCGTTATAGCAAGCGACCGGCCGAAGCAGATAGTTGATGTTACCGAGCGGATTGAGCGTGAGCTAAAGGGTTTAGGTGTAATAGATGGAGTGTGTACGCTTTTTGTTACCCACACCACCGCCGCGCTGACCACGGCCGATCTTGATCCGGGGACAGACTTGGATATGCTGGATGCTTTTGATCAACTGATACCCAAACTGCGCTACCGCCATCCGCACGATCCCGGTCACGTACCCGACCACATTTTGGCCTCGCTGATCGGCCCGGCGCTGGCGCTGCCGGTTGGTGACGGCAAACTGGTGCTGGGCACCTGGCAGCGGGTAGTGTTGGTCGAGCTGGACGGCCCGCGGGAGCGGCAGGTTCTGCTGAGCGTGTAAGTTTCGCTAAGACTACCAGCCGGTTTTAGGTGCGGCCATTTGGACATAATCACGATGCCGCGCGTTGGCGTTTGCGCTATGGTGGCAACGAGCGTAACAGCTTGCACCTTTGTGTCCGTTACCCGAAAGTTTTCCGTCGTAAGGAGAGGGTTGTGGGTCGTGAAAAAGTGGTTTTGTCGGACGCGCAATTGCGCAAACTTCATTTGCCGGAACGTCAGCGCTTAGAGGTTTGGGTGCAGGCGGATCGCACCGGTGACGGGCATGTGGTGCTGCCGGTTCATAGTCCCCTATATAGCGAGTACCGGCTGTATCAAGACCGGCCGGCGCTGGGCCGTCACACCAATGCCTTTTACACGATCTTTACCTTGGCTCTTGGCCTGTACCGGCATCAGCTGAACATTTATCGGGAACAAGACCAGATGCACGCCCAGCAGCTGGCCATCGAAGACGTGCGCTACCTGCTGGGTATGTGGAGTTACCTGACGCCGGACGACCAAGTCTGGATCGAGCAGCAGCGACGGGATGTGGTCGCGGCTCTCGACAGAGTACAGGATCCAACCAAGCGTGAAATTCACGGGTTTTTGGCAGATGCCACCCTACGCGATAGCCTGGGCCGCCTGAACCCAAGTAAAGCCAGGACGCAGTATACCGCGGCTTTGAAGCGCTATCCGCTAAGAGACGCGGCGCTGGAGCGGGGTCTGCAAATTTCTCGCACCCGGGCCTGGCTTTTGGGGCAGCGGATGCGGCGGTACGATCGGGCTATGAACCGCTTGGTGCGGGTGCTGGCTCTGGCCGGGCGCTGGCCCGAAGGGCTGGCGATCCAGGAGTTTGCTGTCGCGGAACGCATCTTGCAGCAGGACAAGCCGGGCAACTTCCTGGTACACGTCATTCGCCGTCTCCAGCGCGTCCGACCCGATGTGCTGAACGATCCGGCGATCGCTCGCAGGCTCGAGCAGGCGGTTCGGTTCGAAGGGTCGTTGGCTTGGTTCCTCCATCCGTTTGCGCGGCTGGATTCGTACACCGACGATTGCATCATGGCAAAGCGATCGGTAATCCTGGCCGAGTTAATGGAGCGACGAAAGTTTCTGGAGCTTGAAACCATCGACGCCTATGAGCATTTGATCGAGCGGTTGCAGGTCGCTGTCTATCAGACCGGCCTGAAGCTGGAGGCTGCTACCGGTGAAGGCCGGGCTACACTGGCCGGAACTAGGGAGGTGGCGCGGGCTACGCTTGCACTGGTGCGATACCGGCTCGATGATGACGGTCAGCCGACCGGCGAGTGGTACATGACACCGGAGTACCAGCTGCGGCTGGGTGGCGATTCGGTTGCAGCGTCTTAGCCCCCGTGAAGCCCCCGGGCATTACGGGGGCTTCACGCGTTTGGTAGGCAACCAAGGCTAAAAGCGCTAAAATACTGGGTATGTCAAGAATCGGAACAAGTGAAGTTAAGCGGGTGGCGGCGCTCGCGCACATCGGGCTAAGCGACGAAGAGGCCGCGCGTATGGCGGTGGAGCTGGACCGGATCGTCGGGTTTGTCGAGCAGCTGCAGGACGTTGATACCGCTAAAGTTCCGGCAACCAGTCAGGTAACCGGCCTAGCGGATGTGACGCGGCTGGACGAAGTTAGGCCCTGCGCCATCGGTCAGGACGCGTTGCTAGCTAATGCGCCCAGGCGGCAGGACGGCTACATTAAAGTGCGGCGGGTGCTGTGAAATCCGACGCGATTACGCGCCCCATCGCTGAATTGGCCGAAGACGTCCGATCGGGCAAGCTGAAGGCAGCGGAGCTGGTTCAGGCCTGTCTGGATAGGATCGAGGCGACCAAACAGTACCACGCCGTACTGGAGATTAATCCGCAGGCGCTAGAGCGGGCGCACGAGATCGACCGGCGGGCGGGGCAAGGACGATCCGATGGACGCCTGCTTGGTGTTCCGTTTATTGCCAAAGACAATTTTTTAACCCGCCACACCCACACCACCGCGGCCAGTGCCATGCTAAAGCCGTTTCGGGCTCCTTATCAGGCTACCGTTATCGACAAGCTGGAGGCCGAGGGGGCGGTTATGATCGCCAAGGCCAACCTGGACGCCTTTGCCCACGGTTCCTCAACCGAAAACAGCGATTTCGGCCCGACCAAAAATCCTTGGGATAAAACCAAAGTCCCCGGAGGGTCGTCGGGCGGCTCGGCGGCCGCGGTAGCACTGGCGCAGTGCTCGTTCGCGCTCGGCACCGACACCGGCAGCTCTATCCGCTTGCCGGCCAGCTTTTGCGGCGTGGTGGGAGTTAAGCCCACCTACGGCTTGGTGTCGCGCTACGGCGTGATCGCCATGGGCAGCTCGTTTGACGTGGTCGGGCCGCTCGCGCGCACGGTGGAGGACGCCGCCCTGGTGCTGGACGTGATGGCCGGCCGCGACCCGCTCGACGCCACCACCATAGAGCGCGACGCGCAAACCTACGAGCTCACAGATCAAAAGTCAAACGTCAAAGGTCTAAAGGTTGGTGTCATTAAGGAGTACCTGGCCGAAGGCGTTGACCCGGAGGTTAAGGCGGCTATTGAGGCTCAGATCGACAGCCTGGCAGCGGCCGGAGCAAAAGTCAGCGAGGTTAGTTTGCCTTCCGTCGGTCTGGGGTTGGCCTGCTACTACATTTTGGTTCCGGCCGAGATTAGCTCAAACTTGGCCCGCTACGACGGCGTCAAGTATGGCCATAGCGCCCCGGCAGCCAAAACTCTAGCCGAAACTTATGACCTGAGCCGTAATCAGGGCTTTGGAGCGGAGGCCAAGCGGCGCATTCTGACCGGAACTTACGTGCTGTCGAGCGGCTATTACGACGCTTACTACAAGCAGGCGCAAAAGGTCCGCACGCTCTTGACCCGTGAGTTTAAAGCGGCCTTTGAGCGCTTTGACGTGCTGGTAGCACCGAACGCCCCTACTGTGGCCTTTCCCTTAGGGCAGAAGGCGCAAGATCCTCTGGCGATGTATTTGTGTGACGTTATGCAGGTGGCGGTGAACCTGGCCGGAGCTTGCGCCCTGAGTTTGCCGATCGGCTTGGCGCACGGCCTACCGGTCGGTTTGCAGCTGATCGGGCCGCAGCGGGGGGAGCGGACGCTGCTGAAGGCCGGGGCGGCGGTTGAGGGGATGGTCGGGCGGCTGGAGGTGGCGGTATGAGTATCCAGTGTCGAGTATCCAGTATCCAGTATCGGATTGCGGGTACTAATTGGGGGAGTGGTCGTTGATTTACCTTTTGGTGATTGCGCTGGTGGCCGGGCTGCTGCTGTACGCACTGGTGCTGTCGGGATCGAACCGGCCGGTGGCTAAGCGAGGGGCCGGAGCGCGCCGCTCGAGCGGCCGCGGGGTTAACCGCGAGCTGGTGGCGACGCGCTGGGCTACCATTACGGCTACGGCCGACAGCGGCGGTGCCGGGTTGCGCAACGCGGTTAGCGAGGCCGACAAGCTGCTTGATTACGTCATGCGCGAGAGCGGCGCCCGGGGCGAAACCATGGCCGACCGGCTGCGCTCGTTTGAGCGCCGCTTTAGCGACGTAAACGGCGTCTGGCGGGCCCACAAACTGCGCAACAGTCTAGCCCACGACGTCGGGTTTGACTTAGTGGCTTCACAGGCGCGCGAAGCGCTGCGCGATTTTGAGCGCGGGCTAAAGGATTTGGGGGCGCTGTGACCAATAACGAGCGGGCCAAAGGCATTATTCAGAACATCATATATGTCACTATCGCGACGGTTGATGAGAGCGGGCAGCCCTGGAACACGCCCGTTTATAGCGCCTACGATCAGGACTACAATTTCTATTGGGGCTCATATAGGGACAGCCAGCACTCCAAAAACATCAGGAGTACAGGGCGGATATTCTTGGCTATTTACGATTCAACGGTAGAGGCCGGAACAGGTTATGGGGTTTATGCTAAAGCCAAAGGTTTTGAACTAAACGATCCTGCTCAGATTAAGTTCGCTCACCAGCTTCTGGAGGCTCGCCGTCAGTCACCTTACTGGGAGATCGAGCAGGTTCAAGATGATGGCCCCGTCCGACTCTATAAGGCTGTGCCTGAGCAGAGCTGGATTAACGATGGCGGTACGGTAGATGGAAGCTACATCGATAAGCTGACCGAGGTGAAGCTGCCATGAAGTACGAAGCGGTCATTGGTATCGAAACCCACGTACAGCTAAAGACTAAGTCGAAGCTGTTTTGCGGGTGTGATAACGATGCGCGCGACAAGGCGCCGAACACCACTGTTTGCCCCGTATGCTTAGGGCTGCCCGGTACGTTGCCGGTACTGAACGAGGGGGCGGTTAAGCTGGCCATTCGGGCCGGGTTGGCTCTGAACGGAAAAATGGGCGGCGTGACGAAGTTTGACCGCAAAAACTATTTTTATCCCGACCTGCCCAAGGGCTACCAGATCACGCAGTTCGACCAGCCGATTGTGGGGCCGGGGTGGGTGGAAGTACCGGTTGGCGATGAGGTTGTTGAGGTTGGCATCACCCGGGCGCACCTAGAGGAGGATGCCGGAAAGTTAACTCACCCCGACGGGGCGGACTACTCACTGGTGGACCTGAACCGGGCCGGCACGCCGCTGCTAGAGATCGTCTCCGAGCCGGATATGCGCTCGCCGGCCGAGGCCAAGGCGTATGCCCAAGAGATCTACAACCTAATGCGCTACGCCGACGTCAGTGACGCCGACCTGTACTACGGCAACATGCGCTTTGACGTCAACATCAGCGTGCGGCCCTTCGACTCCGCTCAGGGTAAAGCGGGGTCAAAGCAGTTGGGAACGCGGGCCGAGATCAAAAACCTGAACTCGTTCCGGGCGGTGGAGCGGGCGGCCGAGTTTGAGTTTAAGCGCCAGGTAGATTTACTCGAAAAAGGCGATCGCATAGTTCAGGAAACCCGCGGTTGGGACGAAACTAAGGGCAAAACCTTCTCGCAGCGCTCCAAAGAAGAGGCCCACGACTACCGCTACTTTCCCGAGCCCGACCTGCCGCCGCTGGTGGTGACCGAGGCTATGATTAAGGCGGTCAAGGACGCCCTGCCGCCGCTGCCCCCGGCCCTGCGCCGCCAGATGCACGCCGCCGGTCTGGGCGGCTCTGAAATCGAGGTGCTGATCGGCCAGCCCGAGCTGATGGCTTTGTATGCCCGGGTAAATCAACGCCAGCTCGATCACAAGCATCTTAAGCGTATCGTCAACTGGCTGGTGGGCGAGGCGCAGCGGATCGTTTTGGAGCACGGGTACGACGCGTCGCAGATCGACAGCGACGCCGAGGACTTGATTAAGCTTTCCGGACTGGTCGAGCAGGGCAAGCTTAGCTCCACCGCCGCCAAGCAGGTCTTAACGGAAGTGATTCAAAACCAGGCGCATGATGTTGAGAAAATCGCGCAACAAAAGCGTTTAATCCAGGTGTCCGACGCCGGCCAGTTGGAAAAGATCGTCGCCCAGGTCATTGCCGACAACCCCCAGTCGGTGGCCGACTACCGGGCCGGTAAGACCCAAGCGCTGGGATTTTTGGTCGGCCAGGTCATGAAGGCCAGCCGCGGCCAAGCCAATCCGCCAATGGTTAATGATATACTGAAAGAGAAGTTATCAAATTCCGAAAATCTAAGCTGAATGTAAGGAGATTGAATGGATATTCTGACCAACGTCCTGACCGACCCCATCGTCAAAGGGTTTTACGACGTTTTGCCAAAGGTGCCGCAGGTGGTGGTGGCGCTGCTGTTTGGCTTTGTTCTGATCCGCATACTGTCGTGGATAGCGCAGGCTTTCTTGGGGCTGGTGCGGCTACCAAAGGGGCTGCGGGGCATTATAGTTTCGCTAATGGACGGGCTGTTGTGGGTGTTTTTGATTATCGCCATCCTGCAGTCGATCGGCTTAGGGCAGGTCGCCCTGGCCTTTTCCGGTTCGGTGGTAGCGCTGGGGTTAGCGCTCGGGGCGGGGGCGTCGTCTTTGGCCGCCGACATTCTAGCCGGCATCTTTTTGGCCAAGGATCGTGACTTTAGCGTCGGCGATGAGTTGATGGCCGGCGACAAGCCGACCGAAGGGGTGGTGGAGTCGATGGACATGCGCCGTACCCGCATTCGCGACAAAGACGGCCGCCTGCACATCATTCCCAACTCGGTTATCGAGCGCAAGGAGTGGGTGGTGTTGGCGAAAAGCAAGGACCGCCGTAGCGCTGCGCGAACTTAGTCCGCATTCCGGGCCTTATGAGAATAAAGTGTGCCAAGCACAATATTGTAACTTTGCACAATGAGAGTTGAGCGTAAATCAAGCAAAATACTGGCATACCGGCCCACATAAATAGCAACGCAAGGAGCATTATGGACAGCACACTGACCGCCTTGGTCATAATTCTAAGTGTAGGATTTATCATCCTGCTGGCGCTGAGCATCACCGTTATTTACGTGGTGATACGCATTTTGCAAAACGTCCGCGGCATCACCCAGAAGACCGAGGCCGCTACCGAGAACATGTCGGAGACGATGAGAATGGTGATCAGAAAGGTGGCGCCGCTGGCGCTGCCGACCATCGCCGGGGCGGTGCTGCGGCGGCTGGTACGCCGGAGGTAGGCGGCGGGCGGTATCAGGAGGATCGTAATTACTTTTAAGACGGGAGGAAAAAATGAGCAGAAGCAGGGGATTTATCAAAGGTACTTTGATCGGTGCGGCGGTCGGGTCGGTAGCGGCTATTTTGCTGGCGCCAAAAAGCGGCAAAGAGACCCAGAAAGACATTAAGCGCAAGGTCGGCAATCTGAAGCGTGACATTGATCAGGTTGTTGATGATACGCGACGGGACCTGATGGAGCGCATTAACGACCTGAAAGACGCGGCCAAAGACCTGAAGGGGGAGGCTTACGAAGAGAGTCAGGAGCTAATAGCACGTGCGGAGTTGCTAAAACAAGACCTACAGGCCTCGGCCGGAAATCTGACCAAGTCCGGCGCCAAGGTCAAGGATGAAGCGCTGCTGGACGCGAAACGGCTGGTAGATGAGGGCGCAGGGGTGATGTCGGAGCTGGAGCGGCTGACCAAAAAAATGGTGGGATCGGCTAAAAACAAGGTCAGGCGGGAGAAGATCGAGGGGGAGAAGTAGTAAGACAAGTGAGGGTTGTTTATTTAAATCAAATCTTGCCGGTGCTTGCCCAGGGTTTTGAGGTATGCGTTGAGCCACTCTAAGCCAGATGACAAAAAAGTTGACCACGCTAAACTCGGTAAGGCGGTCGAGGAGGCGGTAATTAGCAATTACGTTGAGTTTTTAGGCTCGACCCCCCGCCAGATCTGGACGGGGTTGGTCAGGGGGCTATTTTTCGGCCTGGGCGGAGTTTTAGGTGCCACCCTGGGCGTGACCATTTTGCTTTTTATACTGCAGCAGTTCGGCGGGCTGCCGGTGGTTGGCGAGTTTTTCCGCGGCATCGGCGAAGCCATCAAACAGTAGCCGCAGGGTCAGGCTCAGGAGTTGCCGGACCAAGATTAGGGAGGTTGTATGGCTAGAAAAACCCCGGATGATCTGAGTAATCGTTCCCGGCAGAGCCGGGCGAACAACGAGAAGCTGTTTAAAAGCTTAAATCAGCAGGTCGAAACGGTCACCGAGCCGCTGTTTAAGGCGGAGGAGCGGCGGTCGGTGCCGGTGGAGTTTTACTGTGAGTGTTCCAACCGGGAGTGCGTTGAGAGGGTGTCGCTGCCGATCGATGAGTACAGGGCCGTACATCGGGACCCCAACTGCTTTCTGGTCAAGCCCGGCCACGACCAGCGCGACATCGAAAACGTCGTGCAGCAAACACCGCGGTACTGGGTCGTCCGCAAGCACGAAGACGTTCGGTGACAGCGCTGGTGGCGGGCGGCCCGGCGGCTTGTGGACCGCGCGGCGCGACTGTAACATGAGTAAATGATGACAAACTCAAAGCAGCCCCGGCGGGTCCTGTTAAAGCTTTCAGGCGAACAGTTTGCCGGCGCCCGTGAGCACGGCATCGACCCGCTCTTTATTGCCGCGCTGGCTAAGGAGCTGGCCGAGGTGGTCAGCGACACCGGTGCCGAGGTGGCGATCGTGGTGGGCGGAGGTAACTTTATGCGCGGCGCCTCCATCGCCGCCCACGGCATAGAGCGCACCACCGGTGACTACATGGGCATGCTGGCTACCATTATCAATGGCATGGCCATGGTCGATGTGCTGGAGCGCGGCGGCCAGCCGGCCCGGCTGCAGACCCGCCTGCGCACCGACAGCGTCGCCGAGCCCTACATCCGCCGGCGGGCCATCCGTCACATGGAAAAGGGGCGGGTGGTGATTGTGGCCGGCGGCACCGGCAACCCTTACGTTACAACCGACACCGCCGCCGTGATCGCCGCCTTGGAGCTGGAGTGCGACATGGTGCTAAAAGCCACCAAGGTAGACGGGGTGTACGACCGCGACCCCCACAAGCATGACGGGGCGGCTAAGTTTAGCGAGTTAACCCATGCCCAGGTGCTGCAAAACGACCAGATGGCGGTGATGGACAACGCCGCCATCTCGCTGGCCATGGACAACCGGCTGCCGATCGTGGTGTTCGACCTGCTGACGCGCGGCAACATCAAGCGCATCGTCAGCGGGCAGCCGGTCGGCACGCTGATTAAGTCTTGATATTGAATTGAGAAGTAGCGTCGGCAGCAGACCGATAACGGGGCTCGGCCAATTTGCCACATTTCAAGTCTTTTTCTTGAAGATGCTCGTGCTAAACTGGTGACAGTAAGGGGTGAAAGTGAGCCAAGAAAACCAAACAACCTCCGGTGCGGAGTTCGTCCATCTGCACAACCACAGCCACTACAGCTTGCTGGACGGCTTACAAAAGGTGCCGCAGATGCTGGACCGCATCAAGGAGCTCGGTATGGGGGCGGTGGCGCTGACCGACCACGGCACGCTTTCAGGCGCGATTGAGTTTTACAAAGAGGCCAACAAGCGGGGACTAAAACCGATTATCGGCGTGGAGATCTACATGGCTCCCCGCGGCCACACCGACAAAACCGCCAAAACCGACGCCAATCCCTATCACTTGATTTTGCTGGCCGAGAACAACCAGGGCTACCAGAACCTGATGAGGCTGGTCTCGATTGCCCACTTGGACGGGTTTTACTACAAGCCGCGCATCGACCGCGAGCTGCTGCAACGCTATCACGAGGGTTTAATCGTGCTGTCGGCCTGCGCCTCCGGTGAGGTCGGCAACTACATCCGCAACGGACAAATCGACCAGGCGGAGGAGGTGGTGCGCTGGTACTTAGAGCTGTTCGGACCGGAGCGCTACTATCTGGAGCTGCAGGACCACCAGGACCAGTGGCCGGTCCAGAAAACCATTAACGACGGGCTGTTTGAGCTGTCCCGGCGGACCGGCGCCCAAATGGTGCTAACGGCGGACAGCCACTACTGCCGGCCGGCCGACAAGGAGGCTCACGAAATCTTACTGTGCGTCCAGACCGGCAAGACCGTCACCGACACGGGCCGCATGACGATGGAGATGGACCTGTTCGTGTCCGACCCGCAAGAGGTGGCCCGCCGCTGGCGGCACCGTCCCGAGGCTCTTAGCAACAGCGCTAAGATCGCCGCCCGTTGTGAGGTGAAGCTGGAGCTGGGAAAGATTTTAATTCCCCGTTTCGAGGTGCCCAGCGGCGCCAGCGAACGGGAGTACCTGCATGAGCTGACCTGGCAGGGGTTGATGTGGCGTTACGGCCAGATCCCCAAAGAGGATGTCAGCTTGATGAACGAGGCCAAGGCCCGTGCCAGTTTAGACAAAACCATTATTGAACGGGCCGAGTTCGAGCTGGGTGTGATCGGTAAGATGGGCTACGACGGCTACTTTTTAATTGTGGCCGACTTTATTAACTGGGGTAAAAACCGCGGCATCATCTTCGGGCCGGGACGCGGCTCGGCGGCCGGCTCGATTGTGTCGTACGCTTTAAACGTTACCGATCTTGACCCCATGAAGTACGAGCTGCTGTTTGAGCGGTTTTTAAATCCCGACCGCATCTCGATGCCGGATATCGACATCGACATCCAAGACAGCCGCCGCGAGGAGGTGATCGCTTACGTGACCGAAAAGTACGGGCAGGACCGGGTGGCCCAGATCATCACCTTCGGCACCATGGCCGCCCGTAACGCCGTGCGTGATACCGGTCGGGTGCTGGGCATGACGTACGGTGAGGTCGACGTCGTCGCCAAGATGATCCCGCCGCCGGTGCAGGGGCGGCACATTCCGCTGGCCCAGTCGGTTAAGGACGACCCGGACCTGAGGCGAGAGTACCAGACAAATTCGCGCACCAAGCGGCTGATCGACCAGGCCATTAAGCTGGAGGGCACCATCCGCTCTAACGGGGTACACGCCGCCGGGGTGGTGATCGCGCCTGACGAGATCGTTAATTACACGCCGTTGCAGCGGGCGCAAAAAGGCGGCATCTCCACTCAGTACTCGATGAACCCAATCGAGGAGCTGGGACTGTTGAAGATGGACTTTCTGGGCCTGTCTAACCTAACCATCATTAAAAACGCTTTGCGTATCATCGCCAAGGTGTACCAGCACCAGATCGACATTACCACCATCCCGCTGGACGACGTCAAAACGTTTGAACTGTTTAGCCGGGGCGACACCACCGGGGTGTTCCAGCTGGAGTCGGCCGGCATGAAGCGCTACATCCGCGATCTGCGGCCCAACCGCCTGGACGACATCATCGCCATGGTGGCGCTGTACCGGCCCGGGCCGATGCAGTGGATCGATGACTTTATCGACCGCAAGCACGGGCGTAAGCAAATAACCTACTTCCATCTGGCCATGAAAAACGCGCTTGAGAGCACTTACGGGGTGCTGGTGTATCAGGAGCAGGTCATGCAGATCGCCAAAGAGATGTCCGGTTTTAGCGGCGGCCAGGCCGATACGCTGCGTAAGGCTATCGGCAAAAAGCAGGCCGCCACCATGGCCAAGATGAAGCAGGAGTTTATCGAGGGGGCGATCAGGGTTTCGGGGGCGGAGCGAAGCATGGTGGAGCAGTTTTGGACCAGCCTGGAGGACTTTGCCGCCTACTGCTTCAACAAGTCCCACGCCGCCTGCTACGCGTTGATCGCCTACCAGACCGCTTACCTGAAGGCACACTATCCGGCGGCCTTCATGGCGGCGCTAATGACCAGCGACCACGACAACACCGACCGCATCGCCATCGAGGTGGCCGAGTGCCAGCGTATGGGTATTCCGGTGTTGGCGCCGGACGTCAACGAAAGCTACCTGGAGTTCGGGGTGGTGCCGGACAAGGCGCACATCCGGTTCGGCTTAAGCGCCGTCAAGAACGTCGGCGGCGGCGCCATCGAAGCCATCCTGGCAGCCCGGGAAGAGGGCGGGCGGTTTACGTCGGTTGAGGATTTTGCCAAAAGGGTCAGCGCGGCCGAGGTCAACAAAAAGGTGTGGGAAAGTTTGGTCAAGTGCGGCGCCATGGACAGCTTTTGTGAGCGCGGCACGCTGCTGGCTAACTTAGACATGGTGACCGCTTACGCCTCAAAGGCCCAAAAGCATGCCTTAAGCGGTCAGATCGACATTTTCGGTACCATGGGGTCGGACGAGTCGTTGCCGGGATTGTACCTGGAGGAGCCGGCCGAGCAGCTGGGCATGCCGGATAAACTGGCCTGGGAAAAGGAGCTGCTGGGGCTGTACCTGTCGCGCCATCCGCTCGACGAGTACGACAGCTACCTGAGCGACAAACTAACCCAGATTAGCGAGATTACGCCGGAGGCGGAGGGCCGTAGCGTTAAGGTGGGCGGTATCGTCACAACGGTACGGCGCATCACCACCAAGAAGAACGCCGCCATGGCGTTTGTGGGACTGGAGGACAAGACCGGCACGCTTGAGCTGGTCGTTTTTCCGAAAGCTTACGAAAAAAGCCCCCAGTTGTGGCAGCCCGACCAGGTGATAAGGGTCAGCGGCAAGGTCTCGACGAAAGACCGGGAGGGACGGGCCACCAGCGACATCAAAATCATGGTGGACGACGCCGCCATCATCGATTACGAAGCGGCCCGGCGGTACCAGCAAGAAGCGGACCAGCGCGGAGACCGGGAGTCGCTAGCAGGCGGTGCGCCGCCGGCTAAAGTTAGTTTGCCGCGACCGCGTCCCTCCGCCGGTCACCTCGTCATCACTCTCGGCGACCTGTCGGATACGGCCTTACTGATGCAGCTCAAAGAGGTGCTGTGCCGGCATGCCGGCGAGTCCGAGGCCTTCATTGTGGTCTCGGGCGAGCAAACCAAAAAAATCCGGCTGCCTTTTACCGTTAAACTAAGCCCCGAACTGGTTGAGCGTTTGTCTCAGCTGGTGGGGGGCGGCGCGGTGGCCTGCGCTCAGGGAGGGTGAGCCGTAATTGCACCTCGGCCAAGACTGTGCTAGGATACGGCAGTTATGCAAGCACTTGAAGCGGTCGAAAAGTCTTTCCGCAAAGCCGCCGTGCCTCAGGTACGCTCCGGTGACACCGTGCGGGTTCATCAGGTTATCCGTGAAGGCGGTAAAACCCGCATCCAGATCTTTGAGGGGGTTGTCATCCGGACCCACCGCATGGCTCAGCTGACGGCGGTTATCACCGTGCGCCGGATCGCCAGCGGCGTGGGCGTGGAAAAGACCTTCTTACTGCACTCACCTAACGTCACTAAGGTCGAGGTGGTCCGCCGCGCCAAGGTCCGCCGCAACTTCTTAAGCTATTTACGCCAGCGTCGCGGTAAGTCGGCCCGGTTGCAGGAGCTGGCTTTCGACCGGACGGCGGTTAACGCTACCGCCGCGCCTTCCGCACAAGGCGAATCCGATGAGCAGGCCGATGCCGAGGTGACGGAGCTGGAACAAACGGGTGAGGTTGATGACGTGGTAGCCGAAGAGTCGACCGATGAGGTGACCAAAGCCGAGAACCGGCAGGCGGCCGCCGAGGATCCGGTTTCTCCGGTCGAAAACCTGGATGTTTCGGAGGAGAACCAGCTGGCGGCGGAGGAGTTTCAGTCCGGGGTTGATCGGGCAGAGCCGAAAGAGTAGTCGTGCCCGCTGTCCGGCCTAGCTCAACAAATCGTCCCCTCCCCTCCTTCGCAGCGGTCCTACCGTTACTCCTCCTGATCCTTCCATCTACCTCCGCCTCTTCTTCGTTACTTTTTGTCAGCAAAAAGTAACGAAGAACCGCCAAGCCGGCTCATCAGCTAGAAACACCTCCAGCTACCGTTAAGCTTAGGGCCTGCGGAACTCGCTCCGATTTCATCGGGGCTCTTC
>JAHWKN010000010.1 GCA_019347875.1 Candidatus Parcubacteria bacterium | reverse complement strand
ACAAAAGGTAGGAAGGGAGGGTCTAGAGGGAGATTAGGAGGGGTAGCGGTAGGCCCTCTACGAAGAGGGGTTGGGGGCGAAAGGAGCTCCCCCTACCTCTACCCCTACCCCTTCCCTTGCTGCGCAACATGCGCGCTGATCACCGTCAAAAACGCCTCCCCCAGCCGAGCCATCTTCTGCTCCCCCACCCCAAATATACGCCGTAAGGCGGTAGCGGTCTGCGGCAGGTAGTGGGCCATCTCCATCAGCGTTTTGTCGCCGAATATCACAAACGGCGGCACCCCCTGCTCGTCGGCCAGGCGCTTACGCAGTCCGCGCAGCTTTTCGAACAGTCCCTGGTCATAAGCCAAGTCGCCGGCCGCTCTTGGCCGGCGTACAACGGTTTCCGGCGCCTGTACCCGTGGCAGCGTGATGCTCTGGCGCTGGCTCAAAAAGCGTCTTCCGGCCGCGCTCACCGCTAACGTCGGGTACTCGCCCGGGCTTTTACCCAGCAGCCCCCGGCCCACCAGCAGGCGCATCAGCTGCTTGAGCACAACGTCCGAATAGTCCGGGGCGATGCCGAAGACCGACAGCCGGTCGTGCCCGCGCTCCAGCACCTGCCCGGTACGGGCGCCGCGCAGTACCGCACAGACGTACCCGGCGCCGAACCGCTGGCCGGTCTTTAGTACCGCCGACAGGATTTTTTGGGTGATCTCGGTGGCGTCGGCGCTTGGCGGCGGCGCCAAGCAGGCGTCGCAGCCGCCGCAGGAGCCCTCCTCCCCTGGCCGTTCGCCGAAGTAGCGCAGTAAAAACCGCCTGCGGCACTCTTCGCCCTCGCAGTAAGCCACCATCTGGGCCAGTTTTTGCCGGGCGTTGTCACGCTCTGCCACCGCGGCCAGCTCGTTAATAAAGTAACTGTGCTTGACGGTGTCGCCAAACGAGTAAAACAGGACACACTCACTGGGCAACCCGTCGCGGCCCGCCCGTCCCATTTCCTGATAATAACCTTCCACCGTCTTCGGCAGATCCCAGTGTACCACCAGCCGGATGTCGGGCTTATCGATGCCCATGCCAAAGGCGATGGTAGCTACGATCACGCTGACCTTGTCACGAATAAACCGCTCCTGAGCGGCGCTGCGAGCCTGGGGCGACAGCCCGGCGTGGTAGGCGGCGGCGCTAAACCCGGCGGCGGTTAAGGCGGCCGCCAGTTTCTCGGTGTCGCTGCGTGAAAAGCAGTAAACGATGGCCGGCTGGCCCCGGTAGCGCCCCAGCAGCGCCTCCAGCCGCTGCCGTGCCCGGCGCTTCGGCTGCACCGAGTAGGTCAGGTTGGGACGGTCAAAACTGGAGGTAAAGGTGCGGCCCCCGGCCAGGTTTAGCTGATGTACGATGTCGCGCCCCACCTTGGGGGTAGCGGTGGCGGTCAGGGCAATCACCGGCACGCCGCTCAAGTCCTGCCGCAGCCGGGCCAAGTTGCGGTAATCCGGCCGGAAGTCATGCCCCCACTCCGAAATACAGTGGGCCTCATCGATAGCAATCAAACTGACATTGGCGGAGGCTAAAAAGTCACGGAAACCCGCCGCAGCCAACCGCTCCGGCGCCACATACAGCAGCTTCAGCTCACCCCGGCCGGCTCGCGTCTGGATACGGGCGATCTCGGCGGCGGGCAGACTGGAGTTCACGAAAGCCGCCGCCACACCGTTCGCCTGCAGCGCGTCAACCTGGTCCTTCATCAGGGCGATCAGAGGCGACACTACCAGCGTCAGCCCGGGCAGCGCCAGCGCCGGCAGCTGGTAGCACAGCGACTTACCGCCGCCGGTCGGCATCAGTACCAAGGCATCGTTGCCCGCCAGTACATGCGCCACGATCTCGCGCTGCAAGGGCCGGAACCGGTCGTAGCCAAAGTAAGTTTTCAGTAAAACGCTGGCCTGGGTCATACCGCCATCATACCAAACACAAGCCGAACAAGCAATAAAAAACCTGCTGGTGGGGTTGACAAAGAAAAGCTTGTGGTGTACAATAGTTGGCGTTCAATCAGTTTTCAGCAAAAAGGAGGGCTCTAGGAGCCTTTTTTAGTGACAGCATTGAACCATCATTTAACAGAAAGGACGTGTTGGGAGGGTAAGTTTTTCTTACATCCATGCGTAACCTTCTCAAACCGCTAGTAACGGCCCTGTTACTGGCGACTCAGGTGGCCCATCCCCTGCCCCATCCCGCCACCGTATCGGTCCAGGCTTCGGTCCAGGCCGCTGGGGCCAACACCCAAAACCTCGCCTTAAACACCAACAGCACCTCCCCGGTCGAAGTTAAGTTCGACCGCCCGGACTTCGACGCCGAGATCCTGGTGCCCCTGCGGGCCGCTCAGGCGGCCAAGGCCCAGGCCGAAGCCGAAGCTGCCGCCCGCGCTAAACGGATCCGGCTAGCCGCTTACCGGCCGGTCGTCCGCGTCGTCGCCACCGGCGACGTCTGGTACCAGCTCCGGCTGTGCGAGTCGGGTAACGACTACACCCGTAACTCCGGCAACGGCTACTACGGCGCCTACCAGTACAACTTAAGCACCTGGGCTAACTACGGCGGCTACGCCCGTCCCGACCTGGCCCCGCCCGAGGTGCAGGACGCCAAAGCCCGGGCCACCCAGGCCGCCCGTGGCTGGACCCCCTGGCCCGCCTGCGCCCAAAAACTGGGGTTGCTGTAAGCGCCCCCACACCAAAAAGCCCCCTCACGGGGGCTTTTTGTATTGCCGGGGGTTATTTGGTTAGCTGAGGCCGTCCGGGAGCGCAGACCTCCATCAGGTGCTGATAGATGCGCACCATCGCCAGCGTGTCCTGCCCGCAGTATTTGATCAAGTCGTCATACAGCTTATCCCGCGTGTGGTCGGCCAGCTGGCCGCGGGCCGCCCGCAGCCAGCCGTTAGAGGCGGCCATGCCCTCCTGAATACCCAGCTGCTGGTAGCTCATGTCCGGAATCAGTACCGGCAGCACCTTCTTAATCGAGGCGCTGCCGCCAAAACTAGGGTGGCCGTACAGATGGTTGGAAAAAATCTCCATCAAGTCGTACACCCGGGCGTTTACGCCCGCCAGAAACTCCCCGTACTCGGGATGCAGCTCGGCCAGATAGTCGTTGGCACCCATTTCAAACGGCTTAAACCACACCACCACGCTGCCCTCCGGTCTCAGGTCGGCCTGCAGCTGCTCTAGCAGCGCCAGAGCCGGGTACTGCGTCCCGCGCGCCAGGTACTGTTTATGAATCAATTGGCCGCCTGGCTCGGGTAAAATATGCAGCGAGTACTGAAACGGCAAGGCCCGGAAAGGTCTGGTACCTTCGAACAGCGGCACCGCCGGTCCGACGGTCTCATAATCTAGAAACTGCAGCGGGTAGCGCAGACCGGCCAACTCGCGGGCGACGGCGCTGTGATGGATAGACGCGCGTCGCAAACGGGTTAGTTCAAGCTGGGCGCGCTGGGGCGGGGTCAGCTTGAAGCTAACGGGAATGTCGCTGATTTTGGTGATGCCGGCGGCCCGAAAGCGTTTAACCTGATCCAGCGTCAAACGACACAATCGATAGATATTTTCAGGAGCCAAATCGGGGTTTAGATGACGGTAGAGCTTAAGCCACGCATAAAGGTTGCCACAGGCGGCCGGGTCGTCCTCGGGGCAGCGCGGCGACGCCACCACCGCCAGCGCCCGATCGATCCGCCCACGCGTCACGTCCAGTACCGCCGCCACCTTACGAGTGACATCACGGCGCACCAGCAGACGGGCCGGATCAACCTCCCCCTGCCGCCGGTAGCGGGAGTTGACGTAGATGAGCAACACTTTATCAATCCGGTAGCCGGCCTCTTCCAGGGCGATCTTTTGAAAAGCCAGGTCGTGGATGTGGTCGTCTTTAACCCGGGCGCTGCTTTTAACCTCGGTTAGCTCCCAGCCACCACCCCGGCGCTGTAGGACGTCGGCCCGGCAGTACAGCCGGCGCCCGGTCAGCACCGTAGCCTGAAACAGTGTCGATGAACCGTCCCTAACCAGCTGCTCGGTTTCACGCACCGCCTCCTGAAACAGGCTTTTTACCAGCGCCCCGCCCGGATACAGCCGCCGGGCGTACTCCTCGACCTCGTTGCCCTGCGCCACCAGCATCTCTCCTGCCTCATCAAACGGCGGCAGCTTGTCTTTGGCGTGCTTAGCCAGCCACAGATAGGCCGGACTGATCAGGTACTTCAGGTAATCCGATTTGGTCAGCCACTTCATGTCATCATCTTACTCCCGTGGTAACGCTCAGGCCATACCTGCTAGTGGCCGATGGTGGTACACTAGCAGCATGAAAGCCAGCAACCAATTAAACCCCTCCGTCATCCTGGCCGTAGCCGCCCATCCCGACGATCTGGAGTTCGGGGTGGCCGGCAGCATCGCCAAATGGGTGCAGGCGGGCGCCACCGCTTACTACCTGGTTTGTACCGACGGCAGCAAGGGTTCGGCCGACCGGCAGGCGGTGCCGGCCGAGCTGATCCGCTGCCGGCGTGACGAGCAGCTGGCGGCGGCCGAGATCGTGGGCGTCCGCGAGGTGTTCTTCTTAGATTACGAAGACGGCATGCTGCCGGTGGCTCGGCCGCTCAAGCTCGATATCACCCGCTGCATCCGCCGGTTGAAACCGGATGTGGTGATGACGATGGATCCGACGTTCGTCTACTCGACCACCTACAACTTCGTTAACCACACCGACCACCGGGCCGTCGGCCAGGCTACGCTGGACGCGGTGTTTCCGCTGGCCCGCGACCACCTCAGCTTCCCCGAGCTGCTGGCCGAGGGGCTGGAGCCGCACAAGGTGAAAACGCTGCTGTTAACCAACTTCGACAAGCACAACTGCTATGTCGACATCACCGGCACGTTCGTCACTAAAATGAGCGCCCTGGCCGCCCACGCCAGCCAGATCCCCGACCTGCCGGCCGCCCAAAAGATGCTGCATAACTTAGCGGCCGAACGCGGTCAGCAGTGCGGCTGCGAGCTGGCCGAAAGCTTTGTGCGGCTGGATCTGCCGAAGTAAAAACGCCCCTAAACTCCTGAGTTGCCGCGCTGCCGGCGCTTGGCCTCGGCCGCCCGCACCTCGGCTTCGTTCATGCCAAAATGGTGGGCGATCTCGTGCCAGACGGTGTTTTTAACGATCTCTTTAACGTCGGCGGCGCTGGCGGCCGCCGCTTCGATGGGCCGGCGAAAGATGGTGATTTTATCGGGCAGCACCATGGTGTAGCCGGCTCCGCGCCGGGCCAGCGGCACCCCCTCGTACAAGCCAAACAGCGTCCAACCCGGGCGCAGCTCAAGCTTGCGGCGCTGCTCGGCGGTGGGTTCATCCTCCACCACCACCGCCACGTTCGCCAGCTTGGCGCTAAACTCGGCCGGAATGGCATCGATTCCGGCCGCTACCATGGCTTCAAACTGATCGTTGGTCATAACGTTATTGTACTAGCTGCTTTGAATCGGCGCTAAGCACCCAAGCGCACCAAACTGATAAAAAGCCATAACATAACCGCCGCACCCAAGGTTCGCCTTAGCCAGTTCGCGCCTTGAGTTAGCTCACCGTAACTCCAAATCACCCCCGCAATCACAAACACTGCTCGTCCCGCAGCCGCCAACCAGCCGCTACTAACAGCACCGACCAGCCAGGCCAGCAGCATAACAATAAGTGGTGTATTAGGGAATTGAAAAACTACCATAGAAGTTAAGTGTAGTACACTCTCATCGATTAGGCCGCAATATTTGCCTCTAGGATTGTAAGTTAACCAGAAGTTTTATCGGATTGCTGTAACGAAAGGCAATGCGCGGCCTACCGGCGGCTCCCCTAGTTAGTGCCGTAATCGATCGGCATAGGCCTAACGGGCCGTGGCGACGGCGACGGCGCGGGGACCGGCTGTGGGGCCGCCACCGGAGCAGGTGGCGCCACCGTCACCTTGGTACCCACCGCCACGATCCTGGCGATGGGCGCGGTTGTGATCTCTTCTTTAACCTTAACCCGACCGGTCTCTTGGCCGTCGCTATAGGAGACTTCGTACGTAACGCTTTTAGCGCCCGCTCTGCCCTGCCGGCGCACCACCTCTTGCCCCTGCGCTAAGGTAGCGTCGTGGGTCTTGATCTGCCGAAAAGCCATCCGCTCAGTTACGGTCTCCATCTTTTTCTCAAGCTTTGGCCCTACCTCGACTTGATCGGCGGAGCCGGGCACCGCGCCCCCGGTAACGTGAATGGGGTCAGTGCCGGGCGAAGGCGGCACCACCACGCTTGCCCAGGCGGTACCAGCGGTCAGCGCCGGCAGCATAATGGCGGCGATAGCCAGATAGCGCAGCAGCGGAACCTCGATCTTGCGATGGGCGTGATGCGACAGCCAAACCCCCAGCATCACTGGCCACAAAAAGACACCCAGCACCACCAACAAGCTGATCTTCCCGGCCTTCTTTCCGCCACTCATAGCACTCTCCTAATTCAACCCTCTTAAGCTTAATACTACGCCGATAAAGGGGCCGCGTAAAGCGAGACTGTCAAAATCAAAGTATCCCCCTTTACAGGCATTAAGGTTATCATGCTTGCAGTGTGGACTTAAAAATTTGTGCAAGTGCACAAAGTCGCCTTCGTCCCGTTGACGTAAGGTGAGAGTATTAAGCGAGGACAAGGTGATGGAGCAGCACAACCTTCCCGATCCTGAGCTAACCGAAGAAGAGTTTCGCGAGCGGCTGGGGTCTGAGAGCGGGCCCAGGGGCGAGGTGGCCGAGCATTACGACGACAGTCTGGCCGGCGGCACGCCTATCGGGCCGCTGACCGCCCCTAACACCACCGCCCCCGACGGCTTTGGCGAGTACCAGCCGGGTTACGGCAATCTGGCCGGAGGCATGGCAGAAGACGGGCTGAGTAACGAAAAACTTCCCAAAGAAGAGTGCTAGTGCTCTGAAGCCCTCGCTGTCACCGTTAAAAGTCGGCTGTTTCATGGCCGGCTTTACGCTGTTAACGCTCTTTGCGCTAATGCCCGGCCAACCGCCGTTTCGGCCATAACGCGATCAGCACCAGCCCGGCCACAAACCCGCCAATGTGCGCCCAGTACGCCACTCCTCCCGTTTGGGCGGTGGTGACACCGAGTGAGGCTATGCCGGTAAACAGCTGGGCGATAAACCAGAACAAAATAAACAGCATGGCCGGCACCGCTACGACTGTAATGAAGAAGCCGAAGAAGAAGATGGCTTTGACCCGGCCGCCCGGGTGCAGCGCCAGGTAGGCTCCTAGAATACCGGCGATAGCACCGCTGGCGCCGATCGTCGGTACCGTCGATGCCGGGTTGACCCAGGCGTGTGTCAGGCTGGCGATGACGCCGCAGGCCAGGTAGAACAGCAGGTAACTAAAACGCCCCAGCGCCTCTTCGATGTTGTCGCCAAAGGCGGCTAAAAACAGCATGTTAAACAGCAGGTGGGCAAAACCGCCGTGCAGAAACAACGAGCTCAACAGCGATGGGGCGTGTTCCAGGGCCAGCCTGGCGGGCACCACTCCGTAGGTGCCGATAACGGCATTAAGCGCCTGCTCACCGCCCGTCCCCAGTGTACTGATCTCGAACCCGAAAACGACCACGTTCGCCACAATTAAGGCGGTTGTCACCACCGGCAGGCGCTGACGCCGGACGGACTCTTCTGTTCCGATCGGTATTAACACGTTACTCGCTTGTTACGGTAACAGTGTATCGCCCGCTGCCTGACGGCGCTTTGGGCGAAATGCCATAGTTAGCGGTGTTGGCGCAGCGCGTTTTTGAGGCTGGCGCGGCTACGGCGGAAATGGCGGGCCGTCCAGTAAACGGCGTTGGTGCCGGCGGCCATACCCAGCGCCTCGCCGACGCCGGTCTCGGGCAGCGGCTGCACCGGCGGAGCCTGTACAACCACGGGGCGCTGCACCACCGCGACCGGCTTTTCTACCACCCTGGTTACCGGCTTCTCGACCACCCGCGTGACCGGCTTCTCGACCACCCTGGTGACCGGCTTTTCGACCACCCGCGTAACGGGCTGCGCGCGCACCGGGTTGCCGCACGACTGAATAATGGCCCACCGGAAACGGCCGTCCGGCATGTGTACAAAGGCGGGCAGCTCGGAGCTGCGGAAAGACACGCTCGGCGGCCGCACCCATAAGTCGCCCTGTTTATACGAGCCGGGCATGAACTGGCGGCCGGAACTAAGCGCCCCGGTCGCCACCATCTCTCCCCCCACCCAAACGGTGCCGTCTTTTCTGACACTGCCGATGACGGTGTCACGGGAGGCGATCCCGGCCTGGGTGATGCCCCAGCCGCCGTTATAAATCAAGCCTTGCAGTTCGGCCCCCGAGCGGCGGCCGTCGCCGGCCCGCATCTTCTCTTGCAGCTCGGCCTGGCTTAAAGCACCGCAGTACACCACGGCGTTAGCGTCGCAGTCACGGCCGCCGGCCGCCCGTAACTCGGCACCGCCCAGTAGCAGCGCTGCGATGGCGACGCCGGCCAGTATTACTTTTTGCGGTAGCTTTAGAAACATATGCCCCCTAGCATAGTCTGGCCTGCCGCCCCAACCGGTTACTTCTGCTACCTATTGTAACCCTAGCCGGCGTCAAGTTATTGGTTAAAGTTACAAAAAGACCGCTGGTTACCGCCGCTGATTCTGGATACAGTTAAAGCAACTCATCGCTGCTTAGCTGTCCGGCCGGCTGGCGGGGCTTGTCCTCATCCGCCTCCCCGCCGTCGCCGCCGGGCAGCTCCAGGCTTTGGATGGCGGGCAGTGAACCGCCAATGATGCCCTGGAGGTCGCCGTACATGCCCGAGGTGCCCATAATCACCCGCTCGATCTCTTTTTCGCGCTTGCTCCAGATGCGCTGCATGGCCCGTTTCTCGGCCGCCAGGTCGCCTTGCAGGCTGCCAAAGGCCATGACGATGTTCTCCATCCGGTTTTTAAACTGGCTGCCGGACAGGTAGCCGTACAGATACTCCATCTTCTCATCGCGGCCCACCAGCGAGCTTTTGACCTGGTGCAGCCCCGACAGGTGATAGCGCAGGGCATGGGTCAGCACCAGGACGTGGCCGTAATCGGCCACCCAGACGCCGTCCACCAACCCGAAGCCCTTAACCTCGTCCGGCAGTACCTTGCTAACCAGCACGCAAACGTCGGCCTTGGCGGCGGCCTGGTCGTCCTTGAGCTTTTTGAGCCAGCCGCCCGACCAGGCCTTGGTGTTCTTGGACTCCCATAAAATCACGCCGCAGTTTTGCCCGAACGACGAGTTGACCGTCTGGACCAGATCGGCCCCCTGGATGCCGGTCGGCACGTCGGTGATGCTATCAAGCGGAAAGTTACCGGCCAGCACCTGCTTTAAATCCTCCTCCTGCACCTCGCCCTGAATCTGCATCGACCCCTGCTCGGCCTTGCGCCGGGCGTCTTCCAACGCCCGCTGCAGCATCTCCATCTGTTTGTCTTTTTCGCTCAACTTTTGACGGTACTCCTCCCCTGACTCCTGGCGGATTTGGGTAGCGATACGGCTGCGCTCCTCGCCCAGCTTACGCTCCAGCTCCAGATCAAGCTGGTTTTTTTGCTCCTCCAGCTCGCGGGCCTGCTTGCGCAGCTGCAGCTCGTACGCCTCGGCCGCCCGCAGTTTGGCCGCCTGCTCCTGGTTTTGATTCTCCAGGTCTTTTAGCTGCAGCGCCAACCCGTCCCGCGCCTCCTGCTGGGCGGCGGCCAGCAGCTTGGCTTTCTCGTGCTCCAGCTTTTGCTGTACGGTGGCCTCCAGCGACCGGCGCTCGGCCGCCACCTGCTCCTGGCGGCCGGCCAGCAGCTGCAGCTGCTGCGCCCGCTCGGTCTCGAGCCGGCGTTTTTGCGCTTCCAGCTCCGCCAGCCGCTGCTGATTCTCGGCCTTTAGCTCATCCTCAACCTGGTGGCGGATTTGGGCCGAGATCGTTTCGCTTAAAGGGATGTGCTGTCCGCACTTCGGGCAGGTAATGGTTTGATCCATCTTAGCCGCCGTCCTTTCCCCGGCCGGTCTTGGCCTGCAGCTGATCAATCCGCCGCGAGGCCTCGGCCTTGGACGCAGCGTCGTCAAACTCCTCGCCCGCTTCTTCGCTGAGAGTCCGCAGGTACGAGGCCTGGGCACCGGTCATCGGCTCCTCTCCCGTCACCCATCCATCCGGGTCTTTTTTCATGTTACTAAACGGCTGGCTTTTTGGATTGTGATCGCTCATTGCGCGCCCCCTGTTACTTCTTCATTATACCCCTAAAGCGAACAAATACCAAACAACTAAAAGGCCCGCTGCTCGACCGCCCGGTAAGCCGCCTCCAGCTCCGCCACAATCGGGCTGTCCAGGCGGGACTTAATCAGCTTGATACGGGCGGCCCAAAACCAGTGCAGCTGTGACGGGACGACGTGAAAGCGCCGCCACACCTTTGGTCCCTGCACCACGTAATCTTCCGCCAGCGAGGTTAAGTTGTGAATTAAGTCGGCCGCGCTTATCATCAGTACCTCACCGGAGCCTTCGGCCAGGTGATCGAGATAGGCTTGCTTGCGCTCGCGCCACGCCCTTATCGTCTTGTCGTCACTCACCCCCTCGACCATGTCGTACACCCGGTTGCCGAACTGCCGCTTCAGCTCCGCCGCACCGTACCTGGTCGCCGCCACGTCCTCCAGCACGTCGTGCAGCAGCCCGGCGGCGACGACGTCCTCATCAGCGGTGTAGCCGGCCAAAATCATGGCGACCCCGTACACGTGGGTGACGTAAGGCAAGCCGCTGTTCTTGCGTTTCTGGCGGGCGTGCAGCACCGCCGCCAGATCGATGGCCCGTTTGACTTTGGGGGTTAAGCTCACCCCGCCTACTCCACCGTGACGCTTTTAGCCAGGTTGCGCGGCTGGTCGACGTCGGTGCCGCGCTCCACCGCCATGTAGTAAGCCAGCAGCTGCAGCGGCAGGTTGGCAACGATCGGCTCTATCCAGGGCGAGACCGGAGGGATGGTGATGACATCGCGGGCTAACTTAGCTATGTCCTGATCGCCCTGGGTGCCCAGGGCGATCAGCTGGCTGCCGCGGGCCCGCACCTCCTCCAGATTGCTCCTGGCCTTGGCGTACAAAGCGTTACGGGGAGTTAAAAACACCACCAGCAGCTCCTCGTCGATGAGGGCGTTGGCCCCATGCTTCATCTCGCCGGCCGGGTAGGCCTCGGCCTGGACGTAGGAGATCTCCTTTAGTTTGTGCGCGCCCTCCAGCGCCACCGGATAAAGGCTGTCGCGGCCCAGATACATGGCCTGGCGGCAGCCGGCATACTTGGCGGCGATAGCTTTAATGCGCGGGGCCGATTCGAGTACGCGCGCGATGACGCCCGGCAGCCCGCCCAGCGCGGCCACGATCTCCTGGCCCTCCGCCAAACTAAGGTCGCGGTGCCGGGCGATTTTAAGCCCCAGCAGCAGCTGGGCCACCACCTGGGCCGTAAAGGCTTTGGTTGAAGCCACCGAAATCTCCGGTCCGGCATGCAGGTAGATGCCGCCATCCACCTCGCGCGCCAGCGACGACCCCACCACGTTCACCAGCCCCAGCGTAGGCAGGCCGCGGCGCTTGAGTTCGCGCATGGCGGCCAAAGTGTCGGCGGTCTCTCCCGACTGCGATACCAGTACGCAGAGCGTCCCCGGCGCCAGCACCGGCTGGCGGTAGCGAAACTCGGAGGCAAACTCCACATCAACCGGCAGTCCAGTCAGCCGCTCCAGCAGGTACTTGCCCACCAACCCGGAGTAGTAAGCGCTGCCGCAGCCGATCACCAGCAGTCGCCCGAAACCACGCAGCTGCGGCTCGGTCAGGTTCAACCCGCCCAGGTGGCTGATCCCCTCGGCGGAGCTCAGCCGTCCCCTTAAGCCGTCGGTGACCGACTGCGGCTGCTCCATAATCTCTTTCAGCAAAAAGTGATCGTAGCCGCCCTTGTCGGCCGTCCCCAGCGGCAGCTCGATGGTGCGGCTTTGGCGGGCCCGTTCCCGGTTTTGCAGGTCAACCAGCCGGTAGCGCCCCCTGGTGCAAACCGCCACCTCGTCGTCTTCCAGGTACACCACCTGGTCGGTGTGCCCGACCAGGGCGGTGGCGTCGCTGGCGAGGTAGGTCTCATCCGCCCTCAGCCCGATCAGCAAAGGACTGCCGCGCCGGGCGGCGATCAGTTGGTCGGGCTGCTCACGGCAGACCACCGCCAGACCAAAGGTGCCGACCACCTCCGTCAGCGCCGCGGTGGTGGCCGCCAGCACATCCCCTCCCGATGCCAGCTTATGGTCGATTAAGTGCGCCAGCACCTCGCTGTCGGTTTGGCTGGTGAAGCGGTACCCGGCCGCCTGCAGCTTAGCTTTCAGCTCGGCGTAGTTTTCCACGATGCCGTTGTGCACCACCGCCACCCGGCCGCCCGAGGTGTGGGGATGGGCGTTGCGCCGGGTCGGGCGGCCGTGGGTCGCCCAACGGGTATGAGCGATGCCGGCGGTGGCGGCGGCGGCCTCATCAACCGCGCAGGCCAGCTGCTCAACCTTGCCGGCGCGTTTGGTCACCGCCAGCTTGCCTCGCTCCAACAGCGCCACCCCGGCCGAGTCGTACCCACGGTACTCCAGCCGGCGCAACCCGTTGATCAGGATGGGAGTGGCCGGCTGGTGGCCGATGTATCCGATAATGCCGCACATACCACCATAGTAGCACTAGCGCGCTTAGGCGATGTCGGTTAAGTGGGCGATGTCGCGGACATGAGACGGAGCGGGCAGAAGAGCGTACTTCTCTCCCGGCCTTTTAATGCGGAAAAGTTTCAGCCCAGCACGCGGTTTAACTTTTTCGAAAGTGGTGGTTTTGTCGTCCACCAAGCTAACCTCTCGGTAGTAGTCAGCCGCCAGCGGCCCCACCGTCATCGCCCCGTCCGGACGGACGCTTAAATGCCGCATCAGGTAATCACCCTTGTTGACCTGGATGATCAGCTTCGTCAGCGGCTGAATCGGGGCCGCAAACTCAAACTTAAACGCCTGCCAGGACGGCTCCCCGACCGTCAAAACCGTCCGCGTGGCGTCCCCGCCCCCGTCAGCTAAAAACCGCGCGGCATCCGCATACACATAGTTACGTCCGGCCAGGGCGATTTTGATGTCGGCGGTGATCCGCTCGGCCGGCAGCGGCAGCGTGGCGCGCACATGACCAAAGAAGTCGTAGGTACCGCCGTCGTCGGTGGTGGTGTAACGGTCGATCTGCTGGAGGAAGCGGTAGCTGTTAACCTGGTAGCGGGCGTGCAGGAGCTTTAGTATGTCGCCGTAAAACGCGTAGGTATCAAACACGGTGCCGTCAAAGTCCAAGATGACCAGTCTGCCGGCCACCTTAACTAAAGTACAGCCGCATAAACAGGCGGGCCAGCTTATCGTTGTCGTGCCGGATCAGGGTGCGCGGCAGCAAACTGTCGCCGGGTTCGGGCGTAAAGATTTTTTTTGAAATCAGGTTCTGGCCGATGGCCTGGTAAGGCTGGGCGGCCAGCTCGTCGGGGTCGTACTCCACCCACATCTCTCCGGCCTTAGCGTACTTCTCCAGCAGTGCGGGGGCCGGTTTAGCGGTGTTGTAGATAACGTAATCAAACAGCCGGCCGCCGGCGGAGCGCTCCAGCGCGGCCACAAAATCCCCTACCTTAAAACCGTCGGTCTGGCCCGGTTTGGTGACTAAGTTGCAGACATAAATCTTCTTGCCGCGGGCTTGGCGCAGCGCCTCGCCCATACCCTCAACCAATAACGTGGGTATGAGTGATGAGTAGACGTTGCCCGGCCCCATAATGATTAAGTCGGCCGCCTTGATAGCTTTAACCGCCTCGGGGTTGACCCGGGCCGGCGGGCTCAAAAACAGCTCCGGATGCTCGCCGGCCGCAAAAAAGGACTGGGTGATCATCTTTTCGCCAACCACCACCTGGCCGGACTTGTCGCGGTAGCACAGCCGCACGTCGGCGGTGGTAACGGGAATGACCCGCCCCGAGATCGCCAGCACCTGGCCGGCCATCTTAACCGCCTCGGCAAAGCTGCCGGTGATCTTTTCCAGAGCGGTCAAAAGCAGGTTGCCGAAAGCGTGGCCCTCGAACTTCCCCTGCGGAAAGCGATAGTTAAACAGCCGGCGCATCAGCTGGCTGGAAGACGACAGCGCCACCAAGCACTGCCTGACGTCCCCCGGCGGCAGCACCCCCAGCTCATCGCGCAGCACCCCGGTGGAGCCGCCGTCATCGACCATGTTGACGATGGCGCTGATATCGGCCACGTAGTGCTTAAGAGCCGATAGCACGGTAAAGGTTCCCGTGCCGCCGCCGATAACTACGGCCCGCACTCCCTGCGGCGGTGGCTCCTTTATGGCTGGCCTCGTCATGGCCACTTTAAAAGCTTTTGAGCTGATCTGAGATAGCCCGGTCAAGCTCGGCCACTTTCACCCGCTCCTGGGCCATGGTGTCGCGGTGCCTAATAGTGACCGCCTGGTCGTCTAGGGACTCAAAGTCAACCGTCACGCACAGGGGCGTACCAATCTCGTCTTGGCGCCGGTAGCGCCGGCCAATACTTTGGGTCTCATCATACTCACTGTTGTAGCGGCCCGCTAACTGCTGCCAAACCGCCCGGGCCAGCGGAGTGAGCTTGTCATTCTTACTTAGTGGCAGTACCGCCACCTTGACCGGCGCAATATCGGGATGGAACTTCAGCACCACCCGCTTTTCGCCCTTAACCTCTTCTTCGGTGTAGGCATCACTGAGTACCGCCAATGCCAAGCGGTCAACTCCGACCGACGTCTCGATCACCCAAGGAATATACTTGGCCTTGGTCGTTTCATCAAAGTAACTCAAATCCTGGCCGGAATACTGGGTGTGCCGGCTAAGGTCCCAATCTCCTCGATTATGAACACCTTCGACTTCCTTAAAGCCGAAACTAAACTGATACTCAATGTCCCAGGCTGCCCTAGCATAATGGGCTCTCTCGCCGGCGCCGTGCTCTCGAAAGCGCAAGTTGGCCTTACGGAGATACTTTTGGTGCCAATCCATGCGGGCTTGCTTCCAGCGCGCAAAGGTTTTGTCGGCTTCATCGGGATGCACAAAGTACTGCATCTCCATCTGCTCAAACTCGCGCTGGCGGAACAAAAAGTCTTGGGGCGTGATCTCATTTCGAAACGCTTTACCGATTTGGGCAATTCCAAAAGGCAGTTTCTGCCGGGTGGTATCGCGAACGTTTTGGTAATTGGTGTAAATCCCTTGGCAGGTTTCAGGTCGCAGATAGGTGACAGTGGCGGTATCTTCCACCGCCCCTAAATAAGTTTTTAGCATCATGTTGAACGGTCGCGGTTCGGTCAGCGCACCCCCACAATTGGGGCACTTAGTGTCTTTCAGGGCCGCACTTAACTCGGCTAAATCGGCGGTATCCAGATCAGCTAGCTTATCAGCCCGGTAACGATTTTTGCACTTACGGCAGTCCACCATTGGGTCGGTAAACTTTTCAACGTGGCCAGAAGCTTCCCAGACCCGGGGATTTTGGATGATAGCGCTATCCACCCCGACCACGTCGGTATGCTGATAAACCATCTCCTGCCACCAGGCGGTCTTGAGGTTATTTTTAAACTCAACCCCATAAGGCCCCCAATCGTAAATACCGCTGATGCCACCGTAAATCTCCGAGGCCTGAAACACAAACCCCCGGCGCTTGGCCAGCGACACCAACTGTTCCATACTCACCGTCTCAGCCATTAAAACCTGCTTTTCACCTCTTTTTAAAGCTCGAACGTGGCGTCATTAATTAGATTATTATAGTCGTCTAGGCTTAATCTGCCAATCGACAGCAGGAACCCCAGATCGGCCACGAAGGCGGCGTGAACCGACTGGGCGCGCGGCGAGCCTTTGTCGCGCAGGATCATCAAGGTGGCCACGGCGTCGCGGCAGTACCCGTCGATTTCGTCGTCGGTCATCAGCTCACCTTCGCAGGCCAGCGGCAGCGCCTGCAGCCGCTCCGGCGGTTCCAGCTGGCGGGCCACGTAGTCGCTCAGCTGCCAGGCCAGTTCGGCTTTTTGGTGTTCTTCGTTCATGCGTCCTCTTAAGCGCGTTTCATAACAGCTGGCTTGACTTAAACCGCTTGCCAAAGGTGTAATCGTAAAACTCGTCACAAACCGCTAAACTCGCGGCCGCGGCCGCGGCCGCCCCCTGCACCCGACGGACGGGCTCCAGCGGGTGATCGAGCAGTAAGCGCCACAGCTTAATCTGGTTGGGGCTAAGCGGCCGGCGGGTGGTGCTACAGCTGCGGCAGACGATCCCGCCGGCCTCACAGCTGAACCAGTACTCCTCTCCCGCTTGCTCCCGGCACAGCGTGCAGCTGTCCAGATGAGGGCGGTAACCCAGCACGCTGGCCAGCCGCAGCTTAAACCACAGCTCAAGCAGCCCGTCCGCCCCGCGCCCGACCAGCTCGGCATAAGAGCTGCGGGCACAGTCGTACAGCTGCGGCTGAGGGTGCCCCTCCCCCGCCAGGCGGTCGATCATCTCGGCAAACAGGTAGCTGGCCGACAAGCGGCCGTAATCACCGCTAATGGCTTCGGCCGAGCGTTCCAGCCGGGCCGAGGTGATCACATCCAAGCTGCGCCCGGTCGCCAGCATTAACTGAACCTCACCAAACAGCTCCAGGTGCCCGGCCAGGCGGCTCTTGATCCGCCGCACCCCGCGGGCCACCGCCCGCAGCTTGCCGAACTCGGGAGTAATAAAGGTGACGATGCGGTCGGCCTCGCCCAGATTGGTCCGCCGCAGGACGATACCGGCGGTTTTATAGTACGCCATAGTGCTATTTTATCAGTTGGCAACTTTCATTTAAAAAAGTATTCAAGTGAAAACTGCCAACCGTCAAAGCACCAGGCTTTAGACTTTGTTTAAAGCCTTCACCACCTTCTCCACCACTTCGTCCGGGGTGTGGTGCGACTTTATCAGGTAGTCGCTGACGCCCAGGGCGGTGGCCAGCTCATGGTTCATATCAACCTCCGCCTCGCCCAAGTTGGTCAGGAGAATGACCGGGATCTGGCGCAGATGGGGCTCTTTTTTGATCTCCTTTAAAACGTGGAAGCCGTTTAGTTTCGGCATCAGGATGTCGAGTAAAATCAGTTCCGGGGTGTAGTTTTCTAAAATGGCCAAACACTCTTCGCCGTTAGTAGCTACCTCGACGTTGTGCCCCTCCAACTCAAACTTAGCCTGGTACATCTCGACCAAGATTGCGTCATCCTCAACCAACAGAATCTGCGCCATAGTCCCCTCTCTTATGCTGCCAAAAATTTAACCGCCCCCCGGCCAAAATTGTCTACTCTTTACCCTACACCATAGCCATTAATCCAGCAAGGGAAGCTGGCGGGCGATTGGCAGCGAAAAGCTGAACTTCGAGCCCTTGCCCTCGCGGCCGCTGACCCAGATCCGGCCGCCGTGCGACTCCACCAGCTTTTTAACGATGTATAAACCCAGCCCGCTGCCGCCGGCCTGGACGCTCATCGGGTTGTAGATGCGGCCGAACTTTTGAAAGATCCGGTCGGCCTGGCTGGGCGTAATGCCCACCCCGCTGTCGGTCACGCTGGTGACCAGTTCGTCGCCGGTGACCTTAAAGTCGATCACCACCTCGCTTTGAGGAAACGAGTACTTAATGGCGTTATCGACCAGATTGATTAAGATTTGGCGGGTGCGGTTCTCGTCGGCCAACACCAGCGGCAGGCGCTGCTTGCGGTTAACCTTTAACAGAATCTGCCGCTCAAACCCCTTGGTGGCCAGCTCGCTGACCACTTCGGTGATCAGGCTTTCCAGTGCGATCGGGCTGGGCGACAGGTTGATCATGCCGCTTTCGATGTGACTGACATCCAGCAGGTCCTCCACCAGGTCAACCATGCGCTGGTTGCTCTGGTTGACCCGGTTCAGATAATGAAACTGCTTATCGTTCAGCTCGCCGAAGTCCTTTTTCATGATCATGCTCAAAAAGCCCTTGATGGCCGACAGCGGGGTGCGCAGCTCATGGGACACGATCGAGATAAAGTCGCTCTTGATCTCGTCGACCTCGCGGCTCTTTTGGACGTTACGGATAATGGCCAGCCCGCTGGTGGCGTTGCCGACGTTATCAAATATCGGCGAGTAGCTCACCTCGACCCAGAGCTGCTGGGCGTCTTTAGTCTCCAGCAGCTGCTCGGTTTTGGCGATGGTCTTACCCTCGGACAGTACCTGCTGAATGGCCGCATCCGCCGACACCGGACTGCCATCGGGGGCCACCATCCGGACCACCTTACTAAAGGGGTGGCCGATCGCCTCGGAGCTGGACATCTGGGTGAGCCGGCTGGAGGCTGGATTAAAACCTACCACCATGCCACGGCGGTCAAATATCACAATCCCTTCCTCGGTAAACTTGAAGACCGCCTCCCAGCGCTCACGGCGGGCGTTGACGTCGTGGTACAAATTAGCGTTCTCCATCAACACCGACAGCCGCCCGGCGATCAGGCTGAGAATCTTGGTGTCGTGCTCGTCGTAGCCGCGCTCACGGTGGCTGACCAAAATGACGCCGAGCGTTTTAGAGTGAAACGCGATCGGCACCACCAAAGCGTTGTGGCGTGTCTTGCTCTTAACGGTACTAAGGTTGCTTAGATAAGGCCGTTTGGTCGAAAAAGCCTTGGCAGCGGCCGAATCGGTTGAGAGGGCGACCTTTTTATCATGCTCATTAAAGTTACTGGTGGTGGCCTCCAGAACCAGCTTCTGTGAGGCCGGCCGGTACAGATAAATACTAACCAGCGGCGACTCCAACATGGTCACGATTTTACTTAAGTACTTTTGAAAGATGGTGGCCAGCTTAAAGCCGTAAATGGAGCTTATCTCCCCCAGCTCGGCCAGCTCACTCAACTCGCGCGAGTGGCGCTGGGCTTTCTGAGCCATGACGTTGGCTTCCATGGTTTTAGTCACCAACGCCGTGACGTCCTGAAAACTGACCACCGCCCCGCCCGCACCGCTGCCCACCTTGACCGGGCTGAAGATAATCTGCAGATGGCGCATGTCGGGCTCCTTCCCCAGCTCGGCGTACAGCGTCACCTCGCGACCGGATTTGACCCTGTCCAGGATCGACTGCGGCTCCTCCAGCTCAACCTTCAGCCGCTTGCCTACTAAACCGCTCCAGTAGTCGCTAAACCTTTGTCCCACCAGGTCCTTATCCCCGGTCAGCTCCCGGAAGGCTTGGTTGGTAGCGATGACAACGTAGTCCTGGTTTAGCACCACCAGACCGTTGGTGCCGCTTTCCTGCAGCCCCGACAACTTCTCTTGCTCCAGCTGCAGCCCCCGGTGCAAGGCGGCGTTGGTTAGCGCAATCGAGGCCTGCTCGGCAATGTTTTTTGCCAGCGTCATTTCGCCAGCAGTAAAGCGACGGGGGCCGGGCGAACCCAGCGCCAAAAAACCGTTACCGCGGCTGACGGTGACCGGCGCCACCAGCACCGCCGCCAACGGTTGGCCGGCCATCCCCAGACGTGTCAACAGCTGCGCCTCGGACTCCGGCAGCTGAAACGGCTCCCGCCCCTCCTTCACCCGCCGCAAGACGGGGTGATCGGCGGGCAAACTCTCCCCGCCGGGCGGCACCGCCAGCCCCTGCGCCTTAACCGGGTAAGTAGCCGGCGTCAGGGTGCCGGGCGTCACCAGTACGGCCGCCTGCACCTGATACAGGCGCCGGAGATGCGCCAGCAGGGTGTCGGTGATTTGGTCAAAGTCCAGCAGCTTGGTGATAGCTTTGGTGATGGCTTGTAACGACCGCCCCTGGGTGCGGTCCCGCTCGATGATTTGCGACAGCATGATGCCCTTGGCTGCCAGGGCGGCCTGCGCCATTAAGGGGCCCAGCTGATCCAGCGTGCTTGGCGGCGCTGAAGGCAGTACTGCGACCAGGCATCCCGGGGTGCCGGAGGGCAGCTCCAGCGGCCAAACCCAAACCGATTCCAGCCCGAGTCTGCGCAGATAGTCGGTCGTTGCGGGGGTTTCGTTTAACTGGCCAAGACTAATCACCGCCGGCTCTTTGGGGTTACTTAGTTTTAGCGCGCCCAGCCACTGCGCCAGCCGGTCCTCTTCCCTGGCAGGCACAGCGGTGGTGGCGTGGCACTCCGGTCCGCTCTCGCTGTAGGCCGCCGCGACAACCGGTCCATTCAGCATGGCGCTGGCGGAGCGGCTCAAGTGACCAACAACGGGGGGCAGTTCGGTAGCCGACGCCAGACTCCGCCACCCTGGCGGCTTACCGGCGGCGGGGCGCTCCCCGCCAGCCTCCGGCCGTTTAGCTGTCTGCTTGGTACTGGTTTTAGACATAGTCTGTAGCCGCCTCACCTAAGTCGCCTTACCTCCCCTTAGTACCACAAAAGCTACCCGGTTGTGACCGCTGCAACGCGGGCCAATCGATACTTCCGATCCCATCCACCGTTTATAGCGGTTAAGGTAAAGGCAAGAACAAACAGAACCCAAGTTAATGTTTGTCAGTTAGTAAATCAGTTTTATGCCTAATAAAATTACCACGCGGAGCCGGCTCCCTCAAGCTTAAGCCCTACATACCAGACAGGTTGCTCCGCCAACCCGAGGTCTTACGGGGTAATGACGGCTTGGGCTAACACCTGCTGAAAAGAGTCCAGGAAACGCCGGTCATCGGTGGAGAAGATCATCACCTTGTCGCGCACCGGTACGATCACCGCCACGCCGTCATGCCGCCCGTCAACCTTGCCCTCCAGCCAAGTGGCGGTGATCCCCGAGACGGTCGCGGTCCGCTTGGTCACCAACCGCTTTCTGATGGGTTCATCGTAGCGCCGCAACACGTTGTTGTACACCTCGCGTAATAACTTAACCTGAGTGGCGTAGGCGTTGTCGCGTCCCGGCAGCTGCCTGACGAAGTCGGGGTGCAGCGTCAGGCTCAGTTGGGTGGCACCCGATCCGCCCTCCACCACATAAGCGTTCCAGTTCTTCGGAAACTTGATCTCAAAGCCGCCGTACACCCCCGGCGCGGTGTAGGTACGGTAGGGCGACTTAGCCTCAGCCTCGGCCTGCAGCCGGTCAGCCTCTTTTTGCTCCTGGCGGCCCTTCTCGTACGACTCGGCGGTGGCGGCTTGCAGGGTTTTAGTCGCCCGCTGGCTGGTATTAAAAGAGATTACCGACAAGGCGCCAAACAGCACCACTCCGAACGCCAGAAAGACGATTAAGGCGGTGGTTAGGTTGAGCTCACCGCGGCTTGCCCGATGGTAGAATGCGCGTAACATGGTTACGCTTATTATAGCGCCGCCGCCCGGCTTTGCCAACCTTTTGACGGTCAGTAGAGTCTTATGCTTCCTCGCGCCCGCCTACCGCAGGCAGGCTTGCTCACTCTATTTGGGGTGAACAGACAGTGATAAATGCGTTGGCTGCCGCGGCAGCCAAAAACAATAGGAGCCGACAGTCTTAATTGCTCAAATCTGTCCGGCCCTATTGGTGTAAGCGAATATTTCAGCTTATCACACCGCAATTGTAGCCATTGGGACCGCTGTTTAAACTGGCGTAATTTACGAAATTGGATAGCGGTAACAGTGGGCATTTTTGGTGGAAGCAACAGGCCGCCGGCCGGGTATCTCAAAAACGTAGCTGACCACCCGGGTCGGCCGCTGTAGGCGGCGCTGCATCTGACGGTCAAGCTTGGCCATGTAGCGTCCGATCAAAAAGACGTAAATGGCCTCGGCCGGCGGCCACGGCACCCGCCAGAAATCGGCTAAATGGATGGTGACCAGCCGGCGGTAACGCCAGCAGTTCAGCCGCGAAACCAGGTACAGCAGCGGATTGATTTCGTAACCGGTAGCGCGCAGCCCGCGCCGCGCGGCGGCTTTTAGCAGCTTGCCGTCACCCGAGCCCAGATCGATCAGGTGTTCCCCCGGTTTGAGCGCGGCCAGATCCAGCAGCGCCTCTACATCCCGCCGCAGTACCGGCAGGTAAGGAGCTCCCAACACGGCGCCCAGTCCGAAGCCGGCGCCTATTAAAATCAGGGCTAAAACTAACATCCAAGCTAGCTGGAAAACAAATCAGGCTTGCCCTGATCAGGGTCGCCGGTCTCCGCATCGGGAGGCTCCAGGTCGTTAGCGGGTGGCTTGGCGGGCCGGTCGAACTTTTGCTTGATCTTCTCTACCCGGTTCTCTACCGTCTCCAAGTGGGTCCGCAGCTGCGCCGCCAGCTGCATGCCACGTTCAAACTTACTCAGAGCCTGATCCAGATCGACCTCCTCAGACTCAAACCAGGCGGTAATATCTTCCAGCTCTTTCAAGCCGGCGGCGAAGTTAATTTGGCTGTTAGGGTTTTTCATAACGCTAAGCTTCCGACTTTTGACCCCGCAACGAGCCCGGGGCGGTTTTTTGGACTTTTGACTCAAGTGATCCGTCCGCTAATTGTATCACGACCCCGCTGCCTGCCGGCACCTGGCGCACCGACCTAACCACCCGCTCGTCGCGGCGCACGATGGCGTAGCCGCGGCGCAGGTTGGCTGACGGGTCAAAGCCTCCCAGCACCCGCGTCAGAGCGTCCAGCTGCCCGGCCGTATGCTGCCAGTGCGACCGCTGCCTGACCTGTAGCCGCTTGGCCAGCTGTCCGACCTGAGCCGCCTGCCTCAATAAGTTAGTACGGCAGTAGCTGAAATCCCGCTCCAACACGCCCACCAGCCGCTCGACCCGCTCGCGCGGCCAAGCCAAAAACTTTTCCGCCAGGTTAACGTGCCGTTCCAGCCGCTGCTGGAGGGCGGCAATCCGCCGCTTCAGACAGCTTTCGATGCTCAGCTGGTGGTGAGTAATGGAGCGAAGCACCTCCGACCGGTCCGGCACCACCAGCCGGGCGGCATCGGTCGGCGTAGCGGCCCGGACGTCGGCCGCCAGATCGGCCAGGCTGGTATCCACCTCGTGGCCAACTCCGACCACGATGGGGGTACGGCTGGCCGCCACCGCCCGGGCCACGCTTTCGGTGTTAAAGGCCTGCAGGTCCTCCAGGCTGCCGCCGCCCCGGATCAGCACCACCACATCAATCGGGACCGGCAGCTGGTTAAAGTAGTCCAGTGCCAGCACGATCTGGTCGGGAGCGGGAACACCCTGCACCTGTACGTCGGCCACCTTGACGGTGACACCGCCCCAGCGGGCCGCCAGTATCTTCGTAAAGTCCTGATAAGCCGCCGACTGGGCCGAGGTAACCAACCCGATGACAGCCGGAAACGGCGGCAGCGGGCGCTTGCGCTGGGGCGCAAACAGCCCCTCCCCCGCCAGCTTGGTCTTTAAAATCTCAAACGCCCGCCGCAGCTCACCTTCGCCGGCCAGCTCGACCCTGCGCGCGGTAAAGCTAAACTTACCCCACTTGGTCAGTTTGGGCGTGCCGCTCACCCTCACCTTCATGCCGTCTTCCAGCGGCACCTTCAGCTGGTACAGCGGCAAAAAGCAGCCCAGGGTGGCCTCATCATCCTTGAGATCAAAAAACACCCACTTGCCCTGGTTAACCTTAAAACCCGACACCTCCCCCTCTACCACCACCAGCGGGTAGGCAAACGTCAGCGTCTCGTTCAAGATAGCGATAAACTCTTTGACGCTGATAATCTCGGGATTCATCGTCGTCCCTGTAGTATGTGCCCTACTAAACTCACGGGTAGCTTTGCCTCGTCTAAACTCTTTTGCTTGTTCTTGAACATCCCCAAAACCTCAGACTGCGAGTTATCCATCGCTAGGCTCCCGAGGCGTCAACCGCTGTAATCACTGAATTGCGACTTCCCCGGTTCGTGCAAGTCGGAATCAAAGCCTAGCAACATCAGATCGGACGGTTGGCATTGTTAACCAGTATAACAAAGGGGCTGGCTTTCGGCTGGCGATCGGAAGTTATTTTTTAAAAATTTGATAAATGCACACATGTGTGCATGTGTGCAGATGCTGCCTAACTATAGCTTGTTAGATTATGGCTTTACCAAGGCATTATTCTTTGTTCATAAGTGAACAAAACGTTCCTTACCTGCACACATGTGTGCAAAGGGTAAAAACAAAAATGTGACCACTCAGCCCCTTAGAGGCACTCCCCGCTTTAAAAGTTACCGCCTGGAAACTTACTTGAAAACTGCAACTAAAGGCTCTGCCGATAAAAGTAAAACCCAGGCGGCAGATACAAGGCCAGGTTCAGTACGCGGTAAACCACCGTCACCGATATGGCCAGGGCAAGCGGAACGCCCAGGGCGACAAAAGCCGTGATCATGGCCGCCTCGTACACACCCACGCCACTGGTCACGAACGCCGCTAGGCTGACGATGTTGGCCAGGGTGTAAGCCGCAATGGCGATGCCGGGGTTAACGGCGGCGCCAAAGGCCAGGAACACTACGTAAACGGTAGCCACCTCCGCCACGTTGCCGGCCAGTGCATACAGCAGCGGCCGCCGCCAGTGCCCCTTCTCCTCCAGCAGCAGATGGTACCCGCCGTAAAACTCATCGAAGAACCGGCCTACCGCCGCGTCGGTCAATAGCGGCCGGCGGCGGCGGCGAAACAGGCCTACTAGCCGGTTGAGCGGCCGGATAATGCGCAGCGCCAACACCTCGACTCGTTGCCGGTCGGCTGCCACCGTTACCAGTAGCAAAGCTACCACCACAATGACGAGCAGAAACAGCAGCGTCAGCCGTACCGTTATCTGGTTGAGGTCGCCCCCAACCAGCAGCAATATTACCCCCACCGCCAACACCGCCAAAAACGAGATAAAGGTAAAGATGTAGCGTACCAGCTGCGCCAGGGTAGCTTTGCCGGCTGGAACGTCGCCGTCGAGTTCTCGGGCCAGAAACGACGCGCCCGACACTCCTCCCGACGGAAAGACCTGGTTGACAAAGTTAATCGCCAGCGCCGCCCGGTACAGCCGGCCGGTTTGAATGTGGTAATTAAAGATATCAAAAAAAGTCTGGTAGTACTTGGCATTAGCGTAGTAACTAAGGCCCTGGATCGCGATCACCAGCGGGAAAACGTACCAACGCACCTGGCGCAGCAGTTTGACAAACTGGTTGATGTAACCAAGGTTCACCATCACCACGATGGCCAGCGCGGCCAACCCGGCCAAGACAAGTAAGCGACGTTTGTTCATCAAGGGCTATTATAGCCTATACAGCTAGATGCCGCTTTCAACGACCGCGCTACCAAGTAGTAGGCTAGTGCGGCTATAATGAGAAAATAACCGGTACGAAAACATTCAAAATCGCTTAACAGCTTGGTTGCTTGACTACGTCCACCTGGTTAGAGGTGGCGTGGCGATGTACCGGCACCGCACTCCCCCTAAGCACTACTTAGGCTCGACGCTGCCCGATAAAACAGCCGTCATTATACTGCCGGGATTTTTGGAAAAATGGGGCTTCATGAAGCCTCTGGCAGACCGAATTTCCCGCCACGGACACCCAACTTACATCGTTCCCGGTCTGGGACACAACGTCACCGACATCCCGTCCGCCGCCAAAACCGTCCGCATCCTGATTCTGCAGGCCGTTCCGCAACTGGGCCAGTATGTTTCCGATGACCGGGCAGGCGCCCACGCTATCCGCAGCTTACTGGAAAAGTTCGACATTAAACAAGCGGTGTTTGTGGCCCACAGCAAGGGCGGGCTGATCGGCAAATACTATCTTGCCCACCTCAACTCGGACAAGCGCATTAGCGGCATGGTGGCGGTAGCGACGCCTTTTTCAGGCTCTGCCCTGGCCAGACTGGTGCCGCACGCCTCTTTCCGGGAACTGGCCGCCGGCCACGACATCATTAGCGACCTTCAGGCTCACCGGGACGTCAACCGCCAAATCGTTTCGATCTTCCCTAAATTCGACAACCACATACTAACCAAAGATGCCAGCTGGCTAGAGGGCGCAAACAACATCCAAGTAGACGTCAGCGGGCACCATAAAGTGCTGTTCGACAAACGGGTCCAGCAACTGGTCCTGGAGTCCATCGCTCAGCTGTCGTCCCCCAGCGCTAGCCCTAAAACCCTCACATGAAAGTAGCCATTCTCGGAAGACAGCCGAAGATTTCACTGGCCGAACTGATCAGCCTGTTCGGCCCGACGGTGCGTCCGCTCGCCGGTGAGGCGGCCATGCTGGCGGTGCCGCGGATCGACTTAACCCGCCTGGGCGGCACGCAAAAGATCGCCCGCCCTGTCGCGTCCCTACCCACCCGTAACTGGAATCAAATCATAGATAACCTCGCTTCCGCCGATATCGCCCACCAAATGTTTAATGGGCAGACCGGCAAGCTGACTATAGGACTTAGTGCCTATGGCTTAGGCATTGGTGGGCAGAACCTGTTCAAGGGAGGGCTTGAGCTAAAGAAGCGGTTACGAGGACTGGGCTACCAGATCCGGGTGGTGCCGCCCAAGAACAGCAGCGTCAGTGCCGCACAAGTCACCCATAGCCGCATGATCGAAGCGGGGGCCGACGTTGTACTTGCACCACACGGCCAGGAGACCATCGTGGCGGTCACCGAACAGGTGCAGGCTATCGACGCCTACTCCCGGCGCGATTACGGGCGCCCCGCCAGGTCGGCTAAGGTCGGCATGCTGCCGCCCAAGCTGGCCCAGATCATGATCAACCTAGCCAATCCGCCGGCCGGCAGCACCGTTCTCGACCCCTTCTGCGGCACCGGCGTGGTGCTGCAAGAGGCTTTGCTGATGGGCTTTGCGGCCGTCGGCAGCGATATCGACCAGCAGATGGTTCGCTCCAGCCGTACCAATCTAGATTGGCTAACCGACCGGTTTAATCTGCCTACCGGTTCGGCCTACCGTTTACTGGAGCCGGCCGACGCCCGCTCGCACCGCTGGCCGCCGACGATCGGCGCCGTGGTCACCGAAGGCTATCTCGGGCCGCCGCTTAGCTCCCCGCCAACTGCCGCCGCACTGGCCGAACTGCAAACCGCGGCCCGCCGGCTGATCCTAGAGTTCTTAACCAACCTGCACCCTCAAATTGCCGCCGGCACACCCATCTGCCTAACCCTGCCCGCCTGGAAGCAAAACAGAGGGTTCGCGCGCCTGGATATGATTGACCAAATTACCGCTTTAGGATATACTCAAAAGCAGTTTTTACCCGTCCGCCAACCGGATCTGCTGTACCATCGGCCCGATCAGGTCGTGGCCCGGGAACTATTGGCACTAACAAGGGTGTAGAAATCGGTTCAGCGTAACCTTCTATAGACTATGGAGAAGTAAAATGGCCCATACAAAAGCCGGCGGATCAACTAAACTCGGGCGCGACAGCGCCGGTCAGCGTTTAGGCGTTAAGCTGTTTGGCGGACAGATGGCCCAAGGCGGCGACATCGTGGTCCGTCAGCGCGGTACCCGCATGGTGCCGGGTGAGGGCGTGGCGGTCGGCAAGGACCACACCATTTTTGCCACCCGTCCCGGCGCAGTCAGTTTTAGCACCCGTAAAGTGGCCAAGTTTACCGGACAAAAGGTGCGCCGGACAGTAGTTTCAGTCACGTCTGTTTAGGTGTCTGGCTAACCCATCGTCTCCCCCGCAGCGGTCCCTACCGCTACCCCTCCTGACCCTCCTATCTACCTCCGCCTTCTCGTTACTTTTTGACA